>JBIKWW010000036.1:0-14971 GCA_044356125.1 Acidimicrobiia bacterium | reverse complement strand
CCAGACGCCCAGGAGCACGGCCGCGCCCACGATCGGTGCCGAGCCGTGGACCAGCCCGGAGTGGCCACGGCGTGCGATCCGGGAACCCCCGCCGGTCACGGCCCGGTCCACCCGGTCAGGGCCGATCCGGCCGATCCGGCCGATCCGGCCGATCCGGTGGCGGCCGTGAGGATCCGGCGGACCGCGGCGACCTCGGCGGTGAACCGGGGATCGTCCTCGACGGCGGGGTCGTCGAGGGACAGGCCACCGGTGTCGACCCGGTGCGCGCCGGTGATCGTGCCGTCGCCGCCCATCACCACGACCCGGTCGCCGAGCAGGACGGCCTCGGGAAGGGAGTGGGTGGTGAACAGCACGGTCGCGCCGCCGAGTTGGTCGTCGGCCCGCAGCCGCCGCAGCAGCACCCGCAGGCCGGCCCGGGTGATCTCGTCGAGGGCGGCGAACGGCTCGTCCATCAGCAGCAGGGGGGCGCCCAGGGCCAGGGCGCGGACGAGCGCCACGCGCTGGCGCATGCCCCCCGAGAGCTGGTGGGGGCGCAGGCCAGCGGCCCCGGCCAGGCCGACCTCGGCGAGCAGCGCGTCGACCGACCCCGACGGCCGGGACCCCGACGGCCCGGACCCCCGGGACCGGCGGTTCCCGACCTCGAGCAGCAGCGAGGCGTTGGCCCGGACGGTTCGCCAGGGCAGCAGCGCCGGCTCCTGGGGGACGACGGCCGTGCGCTTGGCCGCGGCCATCGCCGCCGGCGCGGCGCCGTCGACCACGACCTCGCCACCGGTCGGCGTGTCGAGACCGGCGACGAGGCGCAGCAGCGTCGATTTGCCACATCCGCTGGCGCCGATGAGCACCACGAACTCACCGGGCTCGATGCGCAGGTCGATCCCCTCGGACCCCCCGAGGGCGATGCGGTCCCCGTAGCGGCGGGTGGCGGCCCGCAGCTCCACGGCGACACCCCGGGCGGGGCGGGGCGGGGCTGCGTCAGAGGCCACGGGCCATGTTCGCGAACTTCGTGTAGTGGTCCAGGAAGACGAGCTTGGCCGAGCCCACCGGGCCCGAGCGGTGCTTGGCGACGATCACCTCGGCCATGCCCTTGTCGGCCGTGTCGGCGTTGTACACCTCGTCGCGGTACAGGAACATCACGACGTCGGCATCCTGCTCGAGGGCACCGGACTCCCGGAGGTCCGACAGCATCGGGCGCTTGTCGGCCCGCTGCTCGAGGTTGCGGGAGAGCTGGGAGAGGGCGACCACCGGCACGGCGAGCTCACGGGCCAGGATCTTGAGGCCACGGCTGATCTCGGCCACCTCGACCTGGCGGTTCTCGGCCGAGGTCCGGCCGGTCATGAGCTGGAGGTAGTCGATGATCACCACGCCGAGGTCGCCCACCTTGGACTTGAGCCGCCGGGCCTTGCCGCGGATCTCCATGATCGTGAGGTGGGGGTTGTCGTCGATGAAGATCGGCGCCTCGGCCAGGCGCCCGACGGAGGCGTTGATCTTGGGCCAGTCGTCGGCCTGGAGACGCCCGTTGCGCATGCGGGAGGAGTCGACCCGGGCATCCGCGCACAGGAGCCGCTGGGTGAGCTCGAGGTGGCTCATCTCCAGCGAGAAGAACAGGGCCGGACGGCGCACCTCCAGTGCGGCGTGGGCGGCGATGCCGAGGGCGAAGGCGGACTTGCCCATGGCCGGACGGGCCCCGACGATGTAGAGCGCGCCGGGCTGCAGGCCGTTGAGCCGGTCGTCGAGGTCGAGGTAGCCGGTGGGGGTGCCGGTGATCGTGTCGCCCCGCTCGTAGAGCTCCTCGAGGCGGTCCAGGGTGGCTTCGAGCAGCTCGTAGATGGGGCTCAGCGTGTCGCTCTGGCGGCGCTGGGCGACCTGGAACACCAGCGACTCGGCCCGGTCGAGGGCGGTCTGCACGTCGTCGGGCAGCGAGTAGCCGATCTCCTCGATCTGCCCGGCGACGCCGATCAGGCGACGCAGCAGGGCGTGCTCGGTGATGATCCTGGCGTACTGGCTGGTGTGGGTGGTCGAAGGGGTGCCGGCCTGGAGGGTGACGAGGAAGCGGGACCCGCCCACCGCATCGAGCAGGTCGCGACGACGGAGCTCCTCGCCCACCGTGACGGGATCGACGGCCTCGCCGCGCTGGGCCAGGGCGGCCATGGCGGCGAAGACGTGGCCGTTGTTGGGCCGGTAGAAGTCGTCGGTGGTGCAGCGCTCCAGCGCCGTGGCCACGGCTTCTCGCGACAGCAGCATGGCGCCCAGCAGCGACTCCTCGGCCTCCAGGTTGTGGGGCAGCAGACGCGCCGCGGCGGAGGCCGCGGTGGCCCGGCGGGAGTCGTCGGAGACGGGGAGGGCGATGGCCATCGATGCAGGGGGTTCAGGGGTTCAGGGGTTCAGGGGGTTCAGGGGGTTCAGGGGGTTCAGGGGGTTCAGGGGGTTCAGGGGGTTCAGGGACGGTCAGCCTGACGGGCCGATCCTGTGGGTGGTAAGGGTGGTGGAGGCGGGGATCACCTGGGGATCACCTGGGGACGGGCAGGGCCCGGCACCGGGGCGAGCGGTCATCCACAGAGTCTGGGCGCAATGCTGGGGACAACCGCCTCCTTGTCCACGGCTTCGTCCACAGGCCCGTGGATGACGAGCACGAGGATAGGGAGCGGCACTGACAGGAAGCAGGAGCTCCGGCGGGAAACGGCCGGGCCCGCCCTCAGGCGGTGAGCAGGATCCCGACCACGGCGCGGATGGTGGCGTCATCGGTGGCCTGGCCGGCCACCGCCACCACCCGATCCCGCCCGATGGCGATGAGCGTCCGGTTGCCCGGCCCGTCGACCACCAGGGCGGGGGCGGTGTTCACCAGATCGGCGCGGGCCTGGGGAGCCCGCACGGCCCGGCGCACCACGGCGAGTGGGTTGGTGCCCAGCCGGGCCCGGTCGACGAGCAGCAACGAGGCGACCACGGCCGGTCCGTCGTCACCGGCTCGCAGGAGCCGGGCCCCGGCACTGCGGATGGCGGCCAGCATGGTGGGGTCGCCGGCGAAGGCGTTGGCGGTGGCGTTGCCGGCCGTGTCAGGGGCGCCCACCGGCACGACCTGGAGCCGGGAGGGCCAGGAGATCCCGGCCAGGATCCGCTCGGCGGCGGTCGCATCGAGGCCCAGGTCGGGCACGGTGACGACGGGCAGCTGGGTGGTCGACGGCGCAGCCGGGTCGGGGAGGGTGCGCCGCACCGGGATGCGGGTGTCGGGGCCGGCAGCGGCCCGGTCGCCGTCGACGGCCCCGAGGCGCACGGTCGGCGGCGGAGCCGTGGCCATGCGCTCGGCCGGGGAGGGCTCCAGCGGCGGGAGCACCACCGTGGGCAGCGGCGCCGTGGAGGCGGACGCCGGGACGGTCTCGTAGTCGTAGGCGTTGTCGATCTCGGGAACCGAATCGGGCAGGGTGCCGACGGCGGCCGGCACCCCACGACGGTCGTCCGGGGCAGGCGGAGGGGCGCTGGTCACCGTCGGGGGAGGCGAGGCCGACGACGGCGCCGACGACGGCGCCGAGGACGGCCCGGCGGCCTCATCGCCCCCGTCGGTGCAGGCCCCCAGGGCCAGGGGGGCGGCGAGCAGCACCGTGCCGAGCAGCAGCGTGCCGAGCAGCGCTCCCGCCCTGCCCCGGGCCCGTCGGCCCGAGCCCATGCTGGCGGTTCGGTTCACGTCACGGGCTCCGTAGTTCGAGGCTCAGGTGATCGCCGGAGCCGGTTCATGTCGGCGGCCCTGCTGTCGGAGGGAGGCAGACCCTGACGATCAGCGTGAAGCACCCCTTCAGCGGCGGGTACGACGCCGATGCGGCGAGCTCCACCACGTTGACCCCGGCCGGGGACCCGTCGGCGTTGCGGCCCATCGGCTGCCCGGAGATCGGTGGAACGTAGACCCACGCCGCCACCGAGGCTCCGCCGTTGAATGACAGGGCGAGCGGCGTCGGCCCCGTGAACCGGCCCGTGAAACCGTAGGTCACCCGACCGCCGATCACGAAGCCGAGCGTCCAGAGGGCGGGTCCCACCTCGCCGGTCAGGACCCTCGTGCCCCCGTCGGCAGGGAGTTGCAGCCCGACGGAGAACCCGTTCTTGTCGAGGCGCCCGTCGACCCTGATGTCGAGGGCCACCACCGTGACCCACACGCCGTCGCGGCCATCGTCGTTGTTGAAACCGAAGCCGACGAGGGCACTGGTGAGGCCGACGATCGGCAGGGTCACGTCCGCCGAAGCCTGGAGGAACACCGCCAGCTGGTTGCTGGCGTTCTGGTACACCCGGCCACTGAGCTCAGCCTGGGCGTTGCCGATGGGCAGCGACAGTGCGGCCGAGAAGGCGAGCTGGGCCGGGCTGGGCCGGCGCTGCGCGTCCATGTTGGCCACGGTGAAGCTCCCCTCGAGGGCCGGGTACCCGCTGAAGGGGTCGTTGATCCGGCCCGATCCGGAGAGGCGGAACAGCAGCGGCGAGGTGGGCGTCGGATAGACCAGGCTGCCCGACAGCTCGGCAGAGCCGATGTTGAGGGGCAGGTTCAGCGTCCCGGTGAGCTCGATGCCGGCCTGGTTGATGCTGACGCCAGCGTCGATGCTCACCCCGAGGAGCCGGACCTGACCGTTGCCCGTGATCGAGTACCGCACGCCCTGGCCCCCGCCGCCCTCGAACGTCCCCTTCAAGCTGAGGTTGAACACGGGAGTGTTCACCGAGCCGCTGCCGCTCACGAAGGCGGCACCACCCACCTTGGCCACGGCGAAGGACATCTCGGCCCTCAGGGCCCCGGCCAGGTTGAGCTCGGTCGTCCCGCTGAGTCGGAAGTCGCCGTCGCCGGGCGTGAGCCTGGCTCCCAACGGGGAGATGACGACGTCGGTCGAGCTGGAGCGGTAGAAGCGTCCGCTGACGGTGACCTTGACGACGCCCACGAGGTCCAGCGTGCCGTCGAGCTTGAACCCGTTGGCGTCGTAGGCCATGGTGAGATCGATCGACACCCCGACCACGGTGACGGCCCCGGTGAGCACGAACTCGAACGGCGAGTCGGTTCGGGCGATGTCGTAATCGATCCGAACGCACACACCGTCCTCGCCCTGGCCACGCACACCGTCGCAGCCCGCCCCGGTGATGCCCGTCCCGGCGACGACCATGGGCGGCACCGAGACCAGCGCCTGGAGCTGCGTCAGCACACCGTTGCTGAGCGTCATGGCGGCCCGGACCTTGGGCTTGGCCCCGAGCACGTCGAGGTCGAACTCGGCGCGGAAGGCGAACGCCTGGATCGGGGCACCGAGCTGCGGGATGTTGATGTCGACGAACAGGTCGATGCGTTCGATGCTGATGCCGGTCAACCCGAGGGGGATGTTCGATCCCTCAGCGCTGACCTGGAGCCTGAAGGTCCCGGTGACCGCCGCCTCGAGGTCGACGGCGGCCGAGAACCTGGACGGCGTGCCGGTGATCTCGAAACCGCCCCGGAAGCTGAACAGCACCTTCGCCGGCGACACGTCGAGCTTGAGCTTGGTCTCGCTCATGCGGACCGGGCCCAGGGTGAAGGACCCGACGTCGACGTTGGCCAGGAGGCGCCCGCCGGCGAGGTCGAGGGTGGCCGACACGTCGATGGGCGTGCCGCCGATGGTGGCGGCGAAGCCGAGCGAGATGCCGGGCTGGTACTCGTAGGGGCCGACCTGACCGCCGGCCGGGGCGATGACCAGTGAGGCGTAGTCGATCTGGAGGTCGTCGGCCCGTTGCGGGCTGATCATGGCCAGCGGCTTGAGGAACGTCTGGCCGTTCTTGGTGCCCAGGGTGATCTCCAGCACCGGCGACGTCGTCGAGATGTTGAACACGAAGCGCATGGGCTCGTTGTTGGCGATCCCGAGCTTCTGGCGCACCGAGGCGGGAAGGCTCACGACCGTGGCCCCCATGCCCACCGAGGGCAGGGGCGGGACGCTCCGGAAGTCGACCCCGCCCTGGATCACCAGATCGGCCAGGGCCAGGCCGCGCACCCCCAGGGCGTCGTTCCAGGTTCCGGTGGTGAACAGCGCCACCGAGATCTGCTGGCGTCCGAGGTCGACCGACGCCTTCAGGGTGACCGTCAGCCGAGACGGCTGGGCCGGGGGCTCACCCGGTGCCACCGTCCCCGAGGCGGGGAGCCGCAGGATGGCCTCGGCACCCACGGCGAAGGCCACGTTGCCCCCGGTGCCGAAGCTCATCTCCAGGAACGCCGTGGAGAGATCGAGACCCGTCGTCGTGGCCGGATCGGTGCACGGCGGACCGGTGGGGCACGTCTCGAAGATCTTCATGCCCTTGGCCGGATCAGCGGCGCTGAGGCTGGCGCGCACGGAGACCGCGTTGGTCGTGAACGTGGCCGACACGATGAGCGTGCCCCCGCTGCCGCCCGGGGAGGCGACTCCCATCTTGCCCAGCATCGGCCCCAGCTCCTGGGGCAGGGTGATCGTTCCCATCACCGACAGGCCCCGCTTGAGCGGGGTACGGAAGGTCGGATCATCGGGGTTCTGGTAGTTGGGGAGGTCCTTGCTGGCGTAGATGACGTGGACGTTGGCGAACGGCAAGCCCATCGCTGCGGTGTCGGCCGTTCCCTGCCCGGGGCCTCCGCCGGCGGCCGGGACGGCCCACCCGTCGAGCACCACGTAGCTCTCGTTGGGCGCGGCCGGCCGGTCGGCACCGACGATGCGGGCCCCCAACCGGACGCCCCGGAACTGCACCACCCCGGTGGCTTCGAGATCGAGGTTCCGGTTCGAGGCCCGGGTGAGCCGGAACGACAGACGGTCGACACGCAGGTCGCCGCCGGCCACCGGGGTCCAGGCGTCGGTCGTGGCCGTGGTGACGGTGAAGGCCTGCGCTCCGGGAGCGGCACACACGCCGGCACCGAGGTTGAGCGGCTCCAGGCCCGCCGGGCGGACGGTCGCCGTGCCCGTCAACTCGACCCAGACGGACCCGGCCGCGATCCCGGTCGGGCACGACGCCGCAGCGGGCCCGTTCGACAGGCGCAGGTTGAGCTCACGCAGGGTCAGCACCGGGCTCGGGCTCCAGTCACCCGTTACGCCCAGGCGCAGGTCGGCCACGGTCTTGGCCGGTGACGAGCCGGACCCCGGGGTGCGCTCGATGCTCCCCGAGATCGAAGCATTCGTGATGCTCAGATCGGGCAGGGGCTGCCAGGCCCCGGGCCCACCGGCCGACGCCGACAGACGCCAGTCGTCGGGGGCGCGGTAGGCGCCTGACACCGCGAAGGGCAGAGAATTGGTGCCGGTACCGACCGTGCCCGTCCCGTCCAGGGAGAACGTCAGGGCCCGGTTGGGCCCATTGTTGGAGGCGGCGACCCGGAGGCTGGTGAGCGACAGGCCCTGCACCCCGAGATCGGGATTGGCGAGCGCACCGCTGACGCTGAAGTCCGCCGGCTGGCCGGGCCGGATCTGCACGGCACCCTCCAGATCGGCGAAGCCCCCGAACACGGGGAGACCATCGAGGCTGAGACGGGCTTCGATGGCACCGTCGAAGCCGACCGTGCCATCGAGCTGCACAGCCGTGCCGTCCTCGGTCGCCCCCGGAGCCCGGGTGGTACCGAACCAGGCCGACGCCGACAACGTGATCCGCGAGCAGTTGAGCGCCAGCTGGAACGTCCCCGGACGGACACCGGCCGGGAGCGCGATCAGCGGGAACGTCGAGGGCCAGTCGAGACGACCCGACACCCACTCCTGACCAGGGGCGCAGGTGCCGGCTCCGGAAGCCCCACCAGCGGCTGCCGTCGTGGACGTCGCGGCGGCCGCGGTCGTGGAGGTGGTGGTGCTGCTCGAGGTCGACGCACCGCCAGCACCCGGTGGCGGGTCGCTGCGGAGAGCGACGCAGAGGGGCCGTTCGGCGGGAACGGTCGCCGGAGGCACATTGAACTCCGGCTTCAACGCCACCGAGCCCGACGTGAAGCAGATCCGCTCCCGCCGGATCTCAAGGCCCAGGTTCGTGCCCGTCAGCGTCCCTTCGAACAGGGAGAACGACGCCCCCACCATCCGGAACACAGCATTGTTGTTGCACCGTCCGCCGGTGGCCGGGCGATCCGTCGACAGCTGCAGGCTGCCCAGGTCGAACGTCCCGAACGGCAGGTTCACCACCACGGGTCGACCGTCACGCAACAGCTCGAAGATCGTGTTGAACACGGCGCCCGGATCGCATCCGACGCTTCCCGTCCTCAGGATCTCGGTGAGCGGCGACCGCACCACGCGCCGGGCCACCGTCCGACCATCGGCGTCGGTCACGGTCACCTCCACGGCCAGCAGGGTCGAGATGTTGTTGTAGGTGACCGGGAAGTGGATCACCTCTCCCCGGGCCCGGCCCACCACCTGGGCGCGACGCTGAACCGGTGTCGGCAACGGTGGTGCGACGACGGCGTCCCGATCGGCTCGGCCGTCGAAGAGGCTGGCTCCCCCGAAACCCATGTCGAGCAGGGGCGCCGGCAGCACGCGTCGCGGTGTGCGCAGCAGCCGATCGAGGGCCCTGACCGGATCCCAGCTGGGGTCGGGCGACCGGTCGATGGTCTCGGCGGTGGACAGCGCGGTCGTGATGGCCGCTGGGGAAGCGGTCGTGATTCCCTCGAGCCCGGCCGACGCCGCGGCCGGACCGGAGGACGGCGCCGTCCCCGGCTGCGATGGAACCACGGCCGCCCCTCGGGACTGGACGGGGGAGCTCAGGGTGGTCGTGGTCGCCCCTGCTGCCGATGCGGTGGCTCCGGCTGGCGTGTCGGCCCGGATCGCTTCCAGGGGATCCTGGAACGACATGTCCCGTTTGCGGCGGCACTCGTGGAATCGGGTGAACCCGTAGGTTCCCATGGGTGTGAGCACCGACCCGGCCGGGGACCCGCTGGCCTGCTGGCGTTCGTACTTCTCGGCTCGCAGGGCGGCACGGGCCATGAACACCGGATCGGCGCCGGCCCGGCACAGGGCGAACTCCTCGTCGAGGCACACGCGCAAGTTGACGCCGATCTTGGCAGCGGCTTCCCTTCCGGTCGAGGGGTCGAACCTCGGGATGCGGCCGGCCTCGGAGTACAGCGCCCGCTCCAGCATCAGCGAAGCCGCACATGAGCTCTCGGCGGCCCGCAGCAGGGGGGTGATCACGCGACGGTCGAACTCCGCAGTCAACTGCTCGACCTCCTTGGCTGCCAGCTCGGATTCCTTGTCGGTCAGGTCGGCATCGGCACCGAACAGCTTCAGCGACCGAACGAGAGCGAACTGGCAGGTGATCTCCGCGTTGATCGATGCGATCGTGGTTCCGAGCAGCCGGACGGCACTGGCGCCGGGATCGGCGTCGAATCCGGTCGTCGGCCGGGGACGCTGGGCGATCCCCGGGGATCGCCACAGGTCTGTGGCCGCCGTCTGCTGGTTGGCCTGACGCTGGGCTTCGACGCCGCCCTCGGAGCGGCAGTAGTCGCCAGGGTTGCCACCCTGCAAGGGGTGGGGCGCCAGACCACGGGCCGGGCGACACTGCCGGAACGCCTCCATGGCCGGGCTGTCCGACGTAAGCGTCGCACTCACCGACCGATCCTCGGACCCGACGCCGAGGAGCTGGCGCTGGCGCTCCAAGCCGAGCTCCGCAACGAGGAACTGGGTGGTGTCGCCCTCACCAGCCCGGCACAGCTCGAGCTCCTCCTGGACGCAGGTGCTGAAGGCGTCGCTGCCGAACGCGACGGCCACCGCGTCGCTCCCGGTGTCCCCCTGACCCAGGAGCTGAAGCTGCCGGTCCCGCCCGAGACTGAGGAGCACGTACCCCTGGTACATCGCACAAGTGCGGACCCCCCTCGGGTTGTTCAGCTGGGCCCGCAGTGGCGCCAGGACCTCCTGCTCGAATCGCTGAAACCCCGTCGAAGCGCTGTTGCCGACAGCATCATCGGCGGCCTTCAGAGCAGCCGCGGCCGGGGAGGAGTCACCCTCCTGGTCGATCAGCTTGTTGATCACACTCGAGTAGCCCTGGCCGCAGGACACATACGCGGTGATGCCTCGCACGTTGGTCCCCGTCGGAGACGTCTCCATCCAGCGCTCGGTGGAGTCGAAGCCCTTCTGCTTGGGATTGCCGGCGGGTCGGACCTGTCCCGGACCGGCGATGACGGGGGCGGGGAAGGTCCTGGCCGGTCGGCTGCGGGCGGCACCCTCGGCGCTGGAGCACCGAGCGGCCACGAAGGTCCGGATCTCATCGGCCGTCTTGTTCCGAAGCTCGTCGAGCCGGGCGTTCTCCTCAGGGGAGCCCCCGGTGAGGCGGGGCGAGCCAGCCGGCAGCAGGACCCCGTTGGGACGCGTCGTCGACGTGCTCGACGTGCTCGACGTGCTCGACGCGCCCGCGCCACCCGACGCCGGCCTCGTCGACGTGCTCGACGTGCTCGACGCGCCCGCGCCACCCGACGCCGGCCTCGTCGACGTGCTCGACGCGCTCGACGCGCCCGCGCCACCCGACGCCGGCCTCGTCGTCGAAGTCGTGCTCGACACCGCCTCGACGATGGTGGACGTATCGGTCACCGTGTTGTCGGCCGGGTTGGCATCGGCGACACCGGCAGGCAGCGACGCCGTCACGGTGTTCGACACACTCCCGGTGGCGGTGGTGGCAACCAGCGCATCCTGGTCGAAGATCAGCGACGACCTCCTCGGGATCGACAACGTCACGTTCAGCGCACCACCCCCCGCAGCACTCGGACACTGCGCGGCCGAGCCGACAGGCACCCGGCAGGACCATCCCGTGGCGGTCAGTCCCGGCCCGGCTGTGTTGGTCACCGTCACGTCGGCCACCGGCGAGTTCGTGTAGTTCCCCACCACGATCCCGTACCTCGTCGGCAGCCCCGCAGCCACCGTCGTCTGCGGATGGACGATCCTCACCTGCACGTCAGGTTCGGTCGATCCCGACGGGACCACGTTCAGCACCGACGCACCGCGTCCGCCGAGGGCGGGTGCCGCCGCGGCAGCGACCGTGTCGGTGTCGGTCACCGTGTTGTTGGCCGGCGAGGAGTCCGAGACGCCTGAGGGGACGGTGGCGGTCACGGTGGTCGACACGCTGCCCCTGGCTCCCGGGGCGACCGAAGCCCGCTGGGTGAACTGCAGCGAGCCCAGTCCAGGGAGATCGACGCTGACGTCGAGGAGCCCGCTTCCCGATCCGGACGGACAGACCGCCGCCGAACCGCTGGGCACGGAGCAGGTCCAACCCGTGGCCGTCAGGCCTGATCCCGATGTCGCCGTGACCTCGACGTCGCTCACGGGCGTCACCGAGTCGTTGGAGACCGTGAGCGAGTACGAGGTCGCCGAGTCGGCGGGCACCGACGAGCGGCCGTTCGACAGGTTCAGCCGGACGTCGGGGTCCGGGACCGCCGTCGTGGCGGCCGATGCCGCCTGTCCACCGGCCGGAGGGCGGGGAAGCCCGCCGGGCAGGAGATCGCCCCGCATGGCATTGAACACGGCGTTGGCGGTGATGAGGTGGCCCGCCTCGTTGGGGTGGAAGGCGCCGTCGGGGTTGTTCTGCCGAAACACGGACTCCGAGATCTGCACGATCAGACGGTTGGCGGCCGACGCGCAGTAGCCCCGGTTGACGAAGGCGCTGGCGATCCCGGAGACGAAGCGGTATCCGGCGGCTTGGGCCTGGTCCCGGAGGGCGTTGTTCAGGCGGTTGCCGCCGTCGCGGGTCCACCGGAACTCGTCGCGGTTCATTCCGAGAGCCGAGCAGAAGCTGCCGTCGTCACCGGAGGCGAGGTCGGCGTACTCCGTCACGTAGACGCGGCCTGGACCGACCGGCCGGCGGTTGGTGGTGCTGGGGCAGTATGCGAACGTCGAACCGGCCAGGCAGTTGCGCAACCTCACGTACTGGGGGATCAGCCCATCGGGGGTCGCCGGGTTGAGCTGGGTGTTGAACTGCGCCGACGACGACGTGGGATCGGCGGGGTCGGAGCAGTCCGCAGGCCCCAGGCACTGGGTGATCAGCTCGCCGAAGCCGTTCGGGCCCATGTTGTTGATGCCGACCGACACGATCAGCGCATCGACCTCGGACCCGTTGAGGGCGTCCCACATCGTCTGCAGCTGCGGGGGCTGGACGACCCCGTCGGTCGCGTTCATCCCCTCGTAGGGTCCGAGGACGCCGCGATCGATCCGGCCACCCGAGCAGGCCAGATGGATCAGCGTGACCGACGAGTGCCGATCCCGTTGCTCCATGAAGTGCGCCGCCTGGGCCGAGCCGGCGAGGTGCGACCGATGGCAGTCGGCGTTGGCCCATCCACCGGCCGCCCTGTTGCCCTCCCCCGATCCGTTGGAGTCACCGATCGACACGATCACGAAGTCCCGCACGACGATCGTGCGCCGATACTGGGCGGCGAACCCGGGGACCCGGGCCACCACCTGGTGGGAGCCCTCGGGAAGCCTGCGCGTCACGCTGCATCCTCCGGAGAACGAGTCGTTCCCGACCTTCCAGAGGATCTGCTGGGAGGACAAGCCGTTGCAGAAGGGACCGCTCGTGATCGAGATGGTGGTCTCGAGGGTGCGGTTGGGGCTGATCCGGAGCAGCGCGTCGGTCGACCCCCCCGGCTGGTTCGGCGTCACGATGCCGTCGGAGCCCGGCAGGAGCCGGTCGGCGACGCTCCAGTCGATGGTGGCGGCGGGCACCGCCGGCGGTGCAACCGGCGGAGGTGGCGGCGGAACGGCCGCACCTCCGGCCCCACCGGAACGCGGCGCCGACGACCGAGAAGTCGTGCTCGACGCCCTGGACGCAGAAGAAGCCGACGACGCAGAAGGCGCCGTCGAATCCGTTGCGCCCGACGACGCGCCGCCCGAACCCGACGACCCAGACCCACCCGAAGGCACCGTCGAATCCGTTGCACCCGACGACGCGCCCCCCGAACCCGACGACCCAGACCCACCCGAAGGCACCGTCGAATCCGTTGCACCCGACGACGACGCCCGCGAGGACGTGGTCGAGGCCCGCGACGACGTCGAGGCCCGCGAGGACGTGGTCGTGGTCGAGCCGGACGGGGAGCTGGTCGCGGTCGACTCGGCCCGGGGAGCAGGCCCGGGCACCACCCCACCGATGGTGGCCGGAGGTCCCATGCGCTGGGTCAGCGTGTAGGTGTAGGGCTTGCGACCCTCGACGGTCTCCACCTCGACGTAGTCGGTGCGGGTGGCCGCCGTCGGGGAGAGGGTGGGATCGTCGATCCACTCGTCCGAGGCAATCCGCGGTGGCCGGATCGTGTTGAACGGCACCGAGATCTCCGCCTTGGCCGTGTCGGCTCCCTCGGTGGCGGTCACCTCGAGCACGATCACCGCTCCGGGCTGGGCCGTGGCGCTGGGGCGAACGGTGATGGCCCCGCAGGCCGCCCGGTCCGGGTCGTCGCAGGAGGGGACGGACAGGAACATGAGGTTGGGACCCGACACGCGCCGCCAGCTGAACGTGGCCAGCGGACGGTTGGACCATGCCACCAGCGACAGCACCTGGTACTGCGTCACGAAGGACGCCTCCAGGTCGGCGATGGTGACCTTCAGCGGTGGAGGTGGCGTGCCCAGCGGGAACACCTCGACGCTCTTGGCCCCGGCGGCATCGGTGGCGGTGACCTCGACGCTGAGCTCCTTCAGACCGGCCGGCCAGGTCAGCACGGCCTGGCGGTCGTTCCCCGGACGGGCGGCGACGGCCCCGGCGATGGCACCCTGGGCACCCAGTGCCCGCCAGGTGACGGTGGCGGTGTCGCCCACGTCGGGATCATCGACGGTGGCCGTGAGCGCCACCCGGGTTGCCGCCGCCGGGGCCGTCTTGGCATCGGCCAGATCGGTGGTGAAGCCGGTGATCCGCGGAGCCCGGTTCACCGGGCGCAGGTTGACGACCACGAGATCCTTGTGGACCTCGGCACCGTCGTCCACGGTCAGCTCGAAGGTGAGCGCCCGGGGCGTGCCGATCTCGGGGGCCACCATCACCACCTGCTTGCCGACGGCCTGTCCGCTGTCGGTGATGACCTCCGAGGACCACGAGGCGACGGGTCCCGCCACCTGGCGCCAGCGGAACGTCTGCGGACGCCCCGATGCCGAGGTGCCCGAGCCGTCGAGGATCACCCGCGACGCCACCTCCGTGCCGTCGGGGCGCACGATGCGGGCGTCGAGGGTCTGGTCGTCGCCGGCGTCGGCCACCCAGCCGGTGACGTCGATCGCCGTACGCCCGTACCCAGGGATGCCCGCCACCCCCGCGCCGAGCGCGGCCGGGCCAGTGGCGTTGCGCTGGACGGGATCGAACGAACGCGACGATCCAGCCACGGCCACGTCGGCCTCGAACACCGCCCTCGCCGCCGGGGCCACGGTGAACTGGGCGTAGAGCGGCGGGAGGTCGGCCCCGGGTGGCGTGGTTCGCGACGCGCCCAGGCACGAGAACGACGAACCCGCCACCGAACAGCTCCAGAAGGCGACCATGCCCAGCTGCTGGTCCGTGGCGGTGGCCTGGGCCTGCACGGTGGGGGGGACGGTCGGGCTGACCTGGTTCAAGGTCGCGGCCTCGGCTGGGCTCGTCGCCGGCGCCGGCGCGATCACCGAGCCCACCTGCAGGTCGCTCACGCCGTCGGGGAGCTTCCCGACGATGAGGGTGCGCCCGTTGTGGGCCGTCGCCGACACGTTGCGGGGGATGACGACCATGGTGGCCGCCTGGCCCCGGCGGAGCGGCTCCGAGGCGGCCCCGGCGCCGGCCATGGGGGCGGTACCGCCGACGGCCGGGTCGTTGCCCGCCTGGCCGGGAACCGGCTGGGTCTGGACCAGCGCCGTGGGGGCGTTCCATCCGCGACGGAAGCGCACGAGGCCCTCGTAGCCGTCACGGGGACAGGCGTTGTCGGACCGCACGATCACGTCGGGGCCCAGCGCGAGGGACTGACGGCCGGTCTGCCAGGTGTAGGAGCGGGTCGTCAGGGGCAGCGGTGAGGAGTAGAAGTCGCGGCCGCTCTGGGAGAACGTGACGAACGGGGGTTGCAGGAACGTGCCCCGGTCGTCGACGAGCCGGTTGT
>JBIKWW010000334.1:0-4428 GCA_044356125.1 Acidimicrobiia bacterium | reverse complement strand
AGCGCCGCCTCCACCCGGGCCGGGGCGAGATCGCCGGGGCCGAGCTGGAGGTGCCAGGGATTGGGCGGGCCGGGCCGCCAGGTGGCGGGCCGGGGAATGCGCTGTGGGCCCCCGCGGGGCACCTCAGCCGCCCTGGGCGGCCAGCTCGTCGAGGTCGGCCACGTGGCCCTCGAGCAGCGTGCGCAGGCCGGCGATCTTCAGGTCGGCGAGGGTACGGCCGGGCGTGGCGTCGCCCCGTTCCCAGGCCATCCAGGCCTCCAGCATGGCGCGCACGTCGGGGGCAGGAGGTTGAAAGGACACGGTTGGATCCTACGGGGGGTTCCGGCCCCGGACGCGACGGAACCCGGGCCTTCCGGCCCGGGTTCCGGTCACGTTCGTCGAGCCCGGAGGCTCGTCACATCATGCCGCCCATGCCGCCCATGCCGCCGGGCATGGCGGGCGCAGCCGACTTCTCCTCGGGCTTGTCGGCCACGATGGCCTCGGTCGTGAGCAGCAGCGCGGCGATCGAGGCGGCGTTCTGCAGCGCGGACCGGGTGACCTTGGCCGGATCGATGACGCCCGCCTTGACGAGGTCCTCGAACTCGCCGGTGGCGGCGTTGAGCCCGATGCTGCCGGTCTCGGCCTCGACGCGCTGGACCATGACGGCCCCCTCGAGGCCGGCGTTGGCGGCGATCCAGTACAGCGGGGCCTCCAGCGCCTTGGCGACGATGGACGCACCGGTGGCCTCGTCGCCCTCGAGCTGCAGCGCCTTGACGGCGGAGCGGGCCCGGATGAGGGCGACGCCGCCGCCGGGCACGACGCCCTCCTCGATGGCCGCACGGGT
This sequence comes from Acidimicrobiia bacterium, assembly GCA_044356125.1. Taxonomy (GTDB): domain Bacteria; phylum Actinomycetota; class Acidimicrobiia; order Acidimicrobiales; family JANYDT01; genus JBIKWW01. The sequence continues at coordinate 3,605 of JBIKWW010000334.1, read as the reverse complement.
GGCCGACAGCGCGTCCTCGATGCGGTGCTTCTTCTCCTTGAGCTCGACCTCGGTGGCCGCTCCCACCCGCACGACGGCGACGCCGCCGGCGAGCTTGGCGAGGCGCTCCTGGAGCTTCTCGCGGTCCCAGTCGGAGTCGGTGTCGTCGATCTCACGCTTGATCTGCGCGACCCGGCCCTTGACCTCGTCCTCGGAGCCGGCGCCGTCGACGATGGTCGTGTTGTCCTTGGTGACGACGACCTTGCGGGCCCGCCCGAGCAGGTCGAGGGTGACGCCCTCGAGCTTGAGGCCGATCTCCTCGGAGATCACGGTGCCACCGGTGAGGATGGCCATGTCCTGCAGCATCGCCTTGCGCCGGTCGCCGAAGCCGGGGGCCTTGACGGCGATCGAGTTGAAGGTGCCGCGGATCTTGTTCACGACCAGCGTGGCCAGGGCCTCGCCGTCGACGTCCTCGGCGATGATCAGCAGCGACTTGCCCGTCTGCATGACCTTCTCCAGGGCGGGCACGAGATCGTGCACCGAGGAGATCTTGGAGTTGACGAACAGGATGTAGGGGTCGTTGAGGACACCCTCCTGGCGCTCGGGATCGCTCACCATGTACGGCGACAGGTAGCCCTTGTCGAACTGCATGCCCTCGGTGAACTCGAGCTCCATGCCGAAGGTGTTGGACTCCTCGACGGTGACCACGCCGTCCTTGCCCACCTTGTCGATGGCGTCGGCGATGACCTCGCCGATGGCGGTGTCGGCGGCCGAGATGGAGGCGACCTGGGCGATCTCCGCCTTGCCGTCGACCTCCTTGGACAGCTGCTTGACGGCCTCGACGGCGGCGGCGACGGCCTTGTCGATGCCGCGCTTGAGGCCCATCGGGTTGGCGCCAGCGGCCACGTTGCGCAGGCCTTCCTTCACCAGGGCCTGGGCCAGGACGGTCGCCGTGGTCGTGCCGTCACCGGCGACGTCGTTGGTCTTGGTGGCGACCTCCTTCACCAGCTGGGCGCCCATGTTCTCGAACTTGTCCTCGAGCTCGACCTCCTTGGCGACGGTCACGCCGTCCTTGGTGATCGTGGGGGCGCCGAACTTCTTCTCGATCACGACGTTGCGGCCCTTGGGGCCCAGCGTGACCTTCACGGCGTCGGCGAGCTTGTTCACGCCCGCCTCGAGGCCGCGGCGGGCGGCCTCGTCGAACTTCAGGATCTTGGGCATCGCTCAGTCAGCTCACTTCTCGATGATGGCGAGCACGTCGCGGCTGGTGAGGATGAGGAGGTCCTCACCCTTCACGCTGACCTCGGTGCCGCCGTACTTGGAGTACAGGACGGTGTCGCCCACCTTGACGGCCAGGGCGATGACCTTGCCATCGTCGGTCGTGCGGCCGGGGCCCACGGCCAGGACCTCGCCCTGCTGGGGCTTCTCCTTGGCGGTGTCGGGGATCACCAGGCCGGAGGCCGTGGTGGTCTCGGAGTCGGCCGGGCGGACGACGATGCGGTCCTCGAGGGGCTTCACGTTCATGCCAGTCCTCACTTTGTGACGGGTCGGAGGGAATTTCGGGCGGGTTGGCACTCGCCACGCCTGAGTGCCAACGCTACACGACTCACGACCCTTCGTTAGCAGCCTCGCACCGCGAGTGCTAACAGCCGGCGGGCCGGACCGAGCCGGGCGGCCACATCGGGTGGCCGTTCCGACAGGCCGGCGGCACCGGATCGCCGTTCAGCGGATCGCCACGTCCACGGGGCCGTAGGCGTCGCCAGGAGCGGACCGCAGCTCGTAGCGGCCGGTGACCGGAAGGACGCCCGACCACGTGCCCGGGGCCCGGAGGGTACCGATCACGGCCCCGCCGGGGCGCAGCACGCTCACCACGACGGCGGTCTGGCCCGGCCGCACGCCGGGGGACGAGACGGTGAGGCGCTGCCCGCCCCGGGCGTCGAGGGTGGCGGTGGCGCCGGGGTCCATCGACACCGTGGCCCGGGAGGTACCCCGCCGGAACGCGACGACGACCGTCTCGCCCTGGGTGGCGACGATGAAGGCCCGCCGGGAGGCGGCACCGACCGGGACGAGGGTTCCGTCGCTTCGGAGCCGCGAGGAGCTCCGTTCGATCAGCACCGGACAGCAGGCACCCTGGTCGCCGCCGTAGCGCTCGTCGACGAGCAGGCCGTCGACGATCAGGGCGTCGTGCACGCCCCCGTCGGCCCGGTCGCCCACGGGGGTCCGCACGACCAGCCGGGGCCGGCCGTCCACCATCCGGTAGACCTCCGACCACGTGAACTGACCGGTCCCGCCGGTGTTCTCGAGGAGCGTGACCACGGCCTCCTCGATGCCGTCGCCGGTGAGGTCGCCGTGGTCGATGTCCACCACGGCCAGGTAGAGGCGGTCCTCGGCCAGGGCGCCGCTCCCCCGCTGGAAGCTGCCGTCGCTGACCGTCACCCGGCCGGCCTCGCCCCGGTCGTAGGTGAAGCCGTTGCGGAAGTCCACCGCTCGGATCGCCCGGGCCCCGGCGGGAGCGGCGGCGGCGGGAGGCGCCAGAGCCGCCAGAGCCGCCAGAGCCGACGGTGGCGCGGCCGCTCCCAGCGGTGACAGCACCGCCAGGGCCAGGACGGCCGGGACGGCGGGAACACGACGGCGCAGGCGCATGGCGCCAGCATGGCCCACCGGGCCCGGACCGGTCAGGCCGGATCGCCCCGGGATCGGGCCCGGATCGCCCGGCCGGGCCCACCGGGGCCCACCGGGGCCCACTCGGGTCAGCGGGTGGGCCGCAGCGGCCAGGAGGGACGGGCGGCCAGATCGGGGTCGCTCGGCCCGTCGACGGGGTACCGCCACCACGCCGCGGCGGCGACCATGGCGGCGTTGTCCGTGCACATCGAGCGCGGCGGGATGTAGGACCGCAGGCCCCGGTCGGCGCACTCCTGCGCGATCGCCGCCCGCAGCGCCGAGTTGGCCGCCACGCCACCGCCGATCGCCACCCCCCGGGCACCCTCGTCGCGGGCGGCGCGCATGGTCTTGTCGACGAGCACACCCACGACGGCCTGCTGGAAGGAGGCGGCGACGTCGGGCGTCGGGATCGAGGGATCGGCCCGCACGTGGTTGACCACCGCCGTCTTCAGGCCCGAGAAGCTGACGTCGTAGGGCCGGTCCCGCACCCCCCAGGGGAACCGGACCGACGCCGTGCCGGTGGCCGCCAGCCGGTCGATCACCGGCCCGCCGGGGTACTCCAGGCCGAGGAAGCGGGCGACCTTGTCGTAGGCCTCTCCGGCGGCGTCGTCGATCGTGCCGCCGAGCACCCGGTAGCGGGTGGGCTCGTCCATCACGGTGATCAGGGTGTGCCCACCCGATACGAGGAGCGTGACGATCGGGAGCTCCACGTCGGGGTGCTCCAGGAACGGCGAGAGGAGGTGGGCCTCGAGGTGGTGCACCCCGAGGACGGGCAGACCCCAGGCCAGGCCCAGCGACTTGGCGGCGCTGACCCCGACGAGCAGGGAACCGATCAGCCCGGGCCCGGCCGTGACGGCGACGAGGTCGAGGCCGGCCCCGGTGCGATCCAGCCCGGCCCGGCGGAGGGCCTCGTCCACGACGGGCACGACGTGCTGGATGTGGGCCCGTCCGGCGATCTCGGGCAC
>JBIKWW010000333.1:0-4446 GCA_044356125.1 Acidimicrobiia bacterium | reverse complement strand
CCCCACCACCACCGCACCACACGCGGGAACGTCGTCCCGGAGACACATGAAAGACGCCCTCGGAATCCTGTTCGGCGGCCTCGGCCAGGGAGGGTTCTTCGCCCTGCTGGCCGTCGGCATCGTCATCGCCTTCCGCGGATCGGGGGTGATCAACTTCGCCCAGGGCGCCATCGCCATGTACGTGGCGTTCGCGTTCGACTCGCTGCGCAAGAAGGGCTCGATCCAACTCCCCTGGGTCGACATCCTGCCCACCCACAGCGCGAACCTGCCGGTCCGCATCCAGATCACGGACGGGCCCCTGGCCTTCCTGCCCAGCTTCGTGCTGGGGATGGTGCTGGCGCTCCTCCTCGGAGCCCTGTGCCACTTCCTGGTGTTCCGGCCCCTGCGCAACGCCGCCCCGCTGGGCAAGGTGATCGGCTCCCTGGGCGTCATGCTCTACCTCCAGGGCGTGGCTCTGAAGAACTTCGGCACCGACAACCCCCAGCCGACCGTCGTGCTGCCCAAGGGCATCTTCACCAACTTCCTCGGCCTGGGCCGGGCCCTGCCCAGGGAGTCGTTCTTCCTGGCCGTGTTCGCCGTCGTGCTCGGCGGTGCCCTGTGGGCGTTCTACCGCTACACGCGCTTCGGCCTGGCCACCCGGGCCGCCGCCGGCAACGAGAAGGGGGCCGTGCTCCTCGGCTACTCGCCTGAGCGACTGGCACTGGCGAACTGGATCATCTCGGCCGCCACCGCCGGCCTGGCCGGCATCCTGGTGGGCTCCATCACCGGGGCCCTGAACCCGGTCAAGTTCAGCGGCCTGATCGTGCCTGCCCTCGGCGCCGCCCTCATCGGCAGCCTGTCGTCGATCCCATGGGCCGTCGGAGGCGGCATCGGAATCGGGATGGTGCAGGTCTTCCTGCCCACCTGGGGCGTCAAGCAGAGCTGGTTCCCGCTGTGGCTCCAGGCTGCCAGCCGCGACGTGTTCCCGCTGATCGTGATCATCGCCGTGCTGTACCTGCGGGGGCGTTCACTGCCCATCCGGGGCACCATCGAGGAGAAGCGACTGCCCCTGTGCCCGTACCCCAAGCGGGTCTGGCAGCACAGCCTGATCTGGGGCGGCGCCGCCATCGTGTTCGCCTTCTGGGCCGATGGCACCAAGTGGGGCTTCGCCCTCTCCACCACCCTGATCGCCGCCGCCATGATGCTCAGCTACGTGGTGCTGACCGGCTACGTCGGCCAGATCTCGCTAGCCCAGCTGTCGATCGCCGGAGTGGCCGGCTTCATGGCCTCCCGCATGCTGGCCAACGGCAAGCCCAACGACTTCTCCCCCTTCCCGGTGAGCGGCCCTGGCTTGCCCTGGCCGATCGCCGGCCTCATCGGCATCGTGGTGGCCGTGGCCGTCGGCGTGTTCCTCGGCCTGCCCGCCGTGCGCATCCGCGGTGTGCAGCTGGCCGTCGTCACCATCGCCGCCGCCCTGGCCCTGCAGACGCTGTACTTCGAGAACGAGAAGCTCACCGGCCAGACCGCCGGCTCCCCTGCCTTCTTCCCCGACCCCACCTTCTTCGGGATCACGTTTGGTTCGGTGGGCACGGGCGCAGACCGGCTGTGGTTCGGAGACGGCCAGGCCGGCCTGAACAGCAACCCCAAGTTCGCCATCTTCGTGGTGATCGTGCTCGTGCTGCTGGCTGCCGGCGTCGCCAACGTCCGTCGCAGCGGTACCGGTCGCCGACTGCTGGCCGTGCGGGCCAACGAGCGGGCGGCGGCCGCCGCCGGCGTGAGCGTGACCAGCACCAAGCTGCTGGCCTTCGCCATCTCATCGGCGATCGCCGGCGTCGCCGGGATCCTGATGAGCTACCAGAGCAGGGCCATCAGCTCCGCCAACTGGGTCTTCTTCGCCAGCCTCTCGCTGCTCGCCTTCGCCTACCTGGGCGGCATCACGTCGATCAACGGAGCCATGCTGGGCGGGTTCCTCTACGCCAATGGCCTGGTGACGGCCTACGGGAATCACGTGTACCACGGTGTCCTCGACTACACGTCGATCATCGGCGGGGTGGCGATGATCTTCACCGCCATCCACAACCCCGGTGGCATGGCCCCCCGCATCCAGCCCGGCCTGCAGTACCTGGGCAACTGGCTGAAACGAGCGCGGGGAGCGGAATGGGTGAGCGCCGCGCGCAAGGTGGCCCCAGGGGCCATCATCGCCGGCATTCCCATCTCGCTGCTGGTGTGGAACAAGGCCGAGGAGTGGCGCAACTGGTTCCTCCTGATGATCCCCGTCACCAGCCTGCTGGTGCGCAGCCTCTCCAAGGAGGCCTGGCACGCCATCCGCGGCGGTGGCGTGGTCCACGCCCCCGGAACCCCGGCCGCCGCCGGCCACGGAGCCACATCCGGATCGACGCCGGCTCTCGCCGAACAGGGAGCGTGAACGACATGAGTGCCATCCTCGAAGCCAAGGGCCTGACCGTCACCTACGGCGGCCTCAACGCCAACGACAACGTGGACCTCGCCGTCGAACCCGGCAAGGTCGTGGGCCTGATCGGCCCCAACGGTGCCGGCAAGACGACGTTCATCGACGCCATCACCGGCTTCACCACGCCAACCTCGGGCACGGTGATGTTCGACGGCCGTGAGATCAACCAGCTGACCCCGGCCGAGCGGGCCGAGGTCGGCCTCACCCGCACGTTCCAGTCCCTGGAGCTCTTCGACGACCTCACCGTGTGGGACAACCTCCTGGTCCACGCCGAACGGCCGTCGTTCTCGTCGTTCCTGCTCGACCTCGTCCGCCCCAACCGGAAGCTGGCGGCCTACGAGCAGGCGGAGTGGGCCCTCGACATCATGGGCCTGCACGACCTGCGCGACCGTCTGACGCTGGACCTGTCCCACGGCCAGCGCAAGCTCGTCAGCGTCGCCCGCGCCCTGGCCAGCCGACCCAAGCTGGTGCTGCTCGACGAGCCCGCCGCCGGTCTCGACACGACCGAGTCCCAGCTCCTCGGCGGGCACCTGCGCGACTTCCTCACCCGCGACATCACGGTGTTCCTGATCGACCACGACATGGGCCTCGTGCTCAACGTGTGCGACTACATCTACGTGCTCGACTTCGGGCGGATCATCGCCGCCGGCACCCCGCAGGAGATCCGCACGAACCCCGCCGTCATCGGCGCCTACCTCGGCCAGGAGGCCGGCGAGATCCAGGCGCAGTCCGGCGCCGCCGCAGCAGCCGCCGTGGGCGGGAAGGGACAGTGACATGACTGCCGCAACGAACACCGCGAACGAGCCGGCGACGGGGGCCCCCGCCGATCCCGACACCCTGATCGACATCCGTGGGCTGTCGGCCGGCTACGGCGGCATCCCCGTCGTGCGCGACCTGAGCATCCACGTGAAGAAGGGCGAGGTGGTGGCCCTGCTGGGGCCCAACGGAGCCGGGAAGACCACCACGCTGCTGACGATCTCGGGCATCCTGCGCCCCCTCGCCGGTTCGGTGACCGTGCTCGGCACCCCGGTGCTGGGCGGCAAGCCCTACAAGACGGCCCGCCTCGGGCTCGCCCACGTGGCCGAGGACCGATCGCTGTTCTTCGACCTCACCGTCGCCGAGAACCTCAAGCTCGGCCTGCGGGGGACGCGCGCCGAGCAGGTCGCCGGGATGGAGCGGGCCATGGACCTGTTCCCGGCGCTCGCTCCCCTGCGAGGTCGACTGGCCGGCCTGCTGTCGGGAGGCGAGCAGCAGATGCTGGCCACCGCCCGGGCACTGGTGTCGAACCCCAAGGCGATCCTCATCGACGAGATGAGCATGGGACTGGCCCCGATCATCGTCGAGCGCATGATCCCGGTCGTGCGCCGTATCGCCGACGAGACGGGATGCTGCGTGCTCATCGTCGAGCAGCACGTGCACATGGCGCTCTCCATCGCCGACCGGGGCTACGTGATGAACCACGGCAACCTCGTCCTCGAGGGCACGGCCCAGGAGCTCCTCCAGCGCCGTGACCTCCTCGAGGCCAGCTACCTCGGCGGCGAGACCCACTGACGCAACGGGCCCCGAGCTCCAGGGGTCCGGTGTCCAGGGACCCAGCGCGCGACCAAACGCCCAGTGTTCACTGGGACGCCCAGCGTTCAGGGGCCCGACGCGACCAAACGCCCAGTGTTCACTGGGGACGACGCGGCCGAACGCCCAGCCTTCATGGGGCGCGCCATCCCTCGGGTTCACGACCCTGAGCGATGGCACATCCACTGAAGGCTGGGCGATTCACCTGCATCGCACGCGGCCAGACGTCCAGCCTTCACGCAACGCGCCAACCCTCGTGGTGGGCCATCCCCGGAAGACCGGCCCGAATCGATCCCCCGCCATCAACGACGGCGCGGTTCCGCGCCATGACAGGTCGACTGTCAGGGCCGATCCGTAGGCTGGGTGCACGCGCTTCCCCCGCAGGTCCGTCCACCCATGACCCCGGGGGGCTCCATGCGCACCCGCCA
>JBIKWW010000035.1:0-15094 GCA_044356125.1 Acidimicrobiia bacterium | reverse complement strand
TCAGCTCCGGGACCTGGGCCCTGGTCCGACGCCGGACCCCGTCGAGGCCGATGCGCCACTTCAGGTCATCGTCGACGACCTGCCAGGGGGCGGCGTCGGTGAAGGCGTAGGTGGACGTGTCCGGCGCTGAGCCGTCGGACCTGGGGATCTGCGGCGTCAACTCGACCGTGGGCATCGTGGTCCGAGGGTACCGGCAGGGCGCCGCTAGCGGTTGTGGGCGGCCCGGGGGCGGCCGCGGGTCCGGGCGATGGGTAACGTCGCGCCGTGGCCGTCACGATGGTGCCCCCGCTCGAGCTGCGGCCCGACGTGCTGCCCAGCGAGCGGCTCACGGCCACCGGCATGGCCCGGCCCGAGCTCCGGGCTTCACTGCGCCGGATCCGTTCGGGGCGCAACGCGCTGACCGTCGTGTCGGCGCTCCTCCAGGCGTTCGGGTCGCTCGTCGTGGTGGACCGGTTCGTGGAGCGGACGGGCTGGTGGTGGCTGTGGATCCCCATGTTCGTGCTGCAGGGCCGGGCCCACGCCCTCCTGGGCATCCTGTCCCACGAGGGCACGCACCGGCTGCTGTTCGCCTCGCAGGCATGGAACGACCGAATCGGAAACTGGGTCATCGCCCCCGTCTCCTTCTCGTCGCAGGAGGCCTACCGCCGCTCGCACATGGCCCACCACCGCGATCCCCTCGGCCCCGATGAGCCCGACCGGTCGCTCTACGCCGGCTATCCGGTCACCCGCCGGACGCTGCTGCGCAAGCTGCGCCGCGACATCACGGGCGAGTCCGGGTGGAAGATCCTCAAGGGTCTGGCCCGGGCGTGGCGCAACCCGGTGGCCCGGCCCGCCGTGAACCGGATCGTCGGCGCGCAGATCATCCTTGCCGTCCTCCTCGGGCTCGCCGTGGGGTGGTGGGCGTGGCTGCTGATGTGGTTCCTCCCGTACCTGACCGTGTGGCGGGTGATCAACCGTCTGCGGGCCGTCGCCGAGCACGGTGGGATGGTCAACTCCCGCGACGAACGGGTCACCACCCACCACGTCCGCCAGTCCCGCCTGGCCCGGTTCTGGATGGTGCCGTACAACACGGGCTGGCACATCGCCCACCACGTCGACTCGGGTGTTCCCTGGCGGAACCTCCCCGCCTTCCACGCCGAGCTCGTCGGCGCCGGGTACGTCACGCCGGGTCTCGAGTACCCGAGCTACCGGGCGCTCTGGCGGGCGCTCTCCGCTCGTCCCGTCTGAGGCAGGCCGCCCCGGTCCGCTGGGTCGCGCCGGTCGCCGTTGGGCCATCATGCGCCGGTGAGCGAGCACGAACCCGAGACCGTCCTGTACCCGGCCCGCCGGATCGTCACGATGAGCCCGGCTCTTCCCGAGGCGACCTGCGTGGCCGTGCGCGACGGCCGCATCCTCGGCGTCGGGAGCCGTGAGGAGCTCGCGACGTGGGGTCGGCACCGGGTCGACGCCCGTTTCCTCGACCACGTGCTGCTGCCCGGCTTCGTCGAGGGACACGCGCACGTCATGGCCGGGGGTGCGTGGACGATGCCCTACGTCGGCTTCTTCGAGCGGCGCGACCCGAGCGGACGCGTGTGGGCCGGGTGCGGCTCGATCGAGGAGGTGCTCGAGCGCCTGATCGCCGTCGAGTCGGCCATGGACGACCCCCAGGAGCTCCTCGTCGCCTGGGGTCTCGACCCCATCTACTTCGAGGGGGAGCGCCTGCTCGCCCGTCACCTGGACCGGGTCTCGGCCACGCGACCGATCTTCGTGCAGCACGCCAACGGGCACCTGGCCACGGTCAACAGCGTGCTCATGGAGCGCTCCGAGATCACCGAGCGATCCACCACCCCCGGCATCGCCCGGGACGGCTCGGGGCGGCCCAGCGGCGAGCTCCAGGAGGCCGCCATGTTCCAGGCCCGGGGAGCCTTCGACGTCCTGCGCCGGGCGTGGGGGTCCGACGACGCCAAGTGGAACTTCGCCCGGGAGGCCCGCAACGCCGGGCACACCTTCGTGACCGACCTGGGGACCACACCGCTCACCGTGCCCGGCCAGGTCGAGGCCTGGGAGCGGGTCACCTCGGACCCCGCCTATCCGGCCCGGGTCATGGTCGCCGCCTCGAGCATGCTGGCCGGGCAGGTGCCGGCCGGTGAGCTGGCCGACACGGCGCTGCGCCTGCGGTCCCGGTCCGACGGCAAGCTCCACTTCGGGATCGTCAAGCTGATCCTCGACGGCTCGATCCAGGGCTACACGGCGCGGGTCTCGTGGCCCGGCTACTACCGCCCACCGGAGGGCCACCACGGCAACGGCATCTGGATCATCCCGCCCGATCAGGTGGCCGACGTGGTCCACACCTTCCATGCCGCCGGACTCACCGTTCACGCGCACTGCAACGGCGACCAGGCCGCCGAGGTCTTCATCGATGCCGTCGAGGCGGCGCTTGAGCGCCACCCGCGGTGGGACCACCGACACACGGTCCAGCACTGCCAGATGACGACGGCGGCCCAGTACCGCCGGATGGCGGCGCTGGGCATGTGCGCCAACATCTTCTCGAACCACATCTTCCACTGGGGCGACCAGCATCGTGACCGCAGCATCGGGCCCGAGCGGGCCGCCCGCATGGACGCGTGCGCGACGGCGCTGGCGTCCGGTGTCCCGATCGCCATCCACTCCGACGCCCCGGTCACGCCGCTGGGCCACCTGCACACCGTGTGGTGCGCCGTCAACCGGATGACGGCCACGGGGAAGGCCCTGGGGCCGCAGGAGCGCATCGCCGTGGCCGACGCACTCCACGCGGCCACGCTCGGATCGGCGTACCAGCTCAAGCTCGACCACCTGATCGGCAGCATCGAGGTCGGGAAGCTGGCCGACTTCGCCGTGCTCGAGCAGGACCCGACGGCCGTCGACCCGATGGCCATCCGTGACATCCCCGTGTGGGGAACCGTGCTCGGCGGGGTTCCCTTCCCGGCGGGAGCCACATGACCGCCGGGGCCGGGGCCGACCCGACCGGGGCCGACCCGACCGGGGCCATCGCCGTGACGGTCCTCGGTGGCTACCTGGGCGCCGGGAAGACGACCCTGCTCAACCACATCCTGCGCCACGCCACGGAGCGCATCGCCGTGCTCGTCAACGACTTCGGCGCCGTCAACATCGATGCCGATCTCGTGACCCTGCCCGCCGACGGCGCCGGGGCCGGGCTGATCACGCTGCAGAACGGCTGCATCTGCTGCAGCCTGTCCGACGGCCTGGCCGTGGCGCTCGACCGGGTCCGCGACGCCGTGCCCCGGCCGCAGCGGGCCGTGATCGAGGCCAGCGGCGTGGCCGACCCGGCCCTGATCGCCGCCTACGGCCATCAGCCGGGCCTGCGCCTCGACGGCACCGTCGTCGTCGTCGACGCCGAGTCGCTCGAGGCCCGCGCCCGCGACCGTTGGGTCGGCGACGTCGTCGTCGGCCAGATCCGGGCCGCCGATCTGCTGGCGGTCACCAAGACCGACCTCGTCGGGCCCGACGGGCTCGCCGCCGCCCACCGGCGTCTCGAGGCCCTCGCCCCGGGGGTGCCCCGCATCGAGGTCCGCCACGGGCGCGCCTCCCTGGAGGCCCTCATCGGACTGGAGCGACGCGGGGCTGCCGACCCGGCGGACGGCGGCCGCGCCGCCGACGGGCGTTTCGTGGCCTGGCACGCCGAGTTCGAGGACCCGGTCGACGTCGACGCGGTCGTCAGCGCGCTGAGGGAACTGGGCTCCGAAGTGGTTCGGGCCAAGGGCGTGGTGCGCGCCGCGTCCGACGGTCGGCGGGTCGTGCTGCAGCGGGTCGGTCGGCGGGTCAGCGCCTACGACGACGGCGCCTGGCGGGGCGGTACCTCGCGCCTGGTGGCGATCGCCGTGCGGGACGGCGCGCCCGGCCGGTCACCTCTCGAGGGGCTGCTCGGGGCCGGCACCTCGTCCAGCCCGGCAGCCGGGCCTCCCCCCGTACACTCGGCGTGATGATCGGGATCCACTGGTTCCTGCCCACCGGTGGCGACTCGCGCGAGGTGCTCCCGACCGGCGACGCCCACCGCCGCCCGCCCGACGTCGGCTACCTCGCCCAGGTCGCCCGGGCCTGTGACGAACTGGGCTTCGACGCCGTCCTCACCCCGTGCGGCACGGGCTGCGAGGACGCCTGGGTGGTCACCGCCGCCCTGCTCCCCCTCACCCGGCGCCTGCAGTTCCTGGTGGCCTTCCGGCCCGCCCTGCTGTCACCCACCCTCGCCGCCCAGATGGCCTCCACCTACCAGCGGGTCTCGGGTGGCCGTCTGAAGATCAACATCGTGACCGGCGCCGAGCCCGCTGAGCTGGCCCGCTTCGGTGTCTGGGAGGACAAGGAGACCCGCTACGACAAGACGGGCGAGTTCCTGCGGGTGCTGCGGGCGGCGTGGTCGGGTGAGCCGGCGGCGTTCTCCGGGCGGCACTACCGGGTCGAGGGAGCGACCACCCGGGAGGTGCCCGACCCGGTGCCCGAGATCTGGTTCGGGGGAGCATCGCCGGCCGCCGAACAGGTGGCTGCCGAGACCGTCGACGTCTACCTCGCCTGGGGTGAGCCTCCGGCCATGGTGACCGAGCGACTGGACCGGATGCGGGCCCTGGCCGCGGCAGCGGGCCGGACCCTGCGCTTCGGCATCCGCTTCCATGTGATCGCCCGGCCCACGGCCGAGGCGGCCTGGGCCGAGGCCGACCGTCTGGTGGCGGGCATGGACCCGGCAGCCGTCGCCGCCGCCCAGGCCGACTTCGAGCGCACCCAGTCCGTCGGCCAGCGCCGGCAGGCCGAGCTGGCCCGCCGGGCCATGGGGCAGGGGCGCATGGAGATCCACCCCAACGTGTGGGCCGGCATCGGCATGGTCCGGGGCGGGGTGGGAACGGCCCTGGTCGGGTCCCACGAGGAGGTGGCCGACCGGATCGCCGAGTACCACGCGCTCGGCTTCGACGAGTTCATCCTCTCCGGCTACCCCCACCTCGAGGAGGCGTACTGGTTCGGAGAGGGCGTGATGCCGGTGCTGCGCCGACGCGGCCTGATCCCCGAGCTCGCCCGGGCGGCGGCCCCGGTGTTCTCGTTCCGCTGAGGGGCCGGGCATGGGAGCGCGCGTCGGGCTGCTGATGGTCGGCCACGTCGATCCTCGCAGCCGGCACATCGCCGGCGACTACCCGGAGCTGTTCGCCGACATCCTCGGGCCCGTCGGGATCGACCTCGTCCGCTACGACCTCGACGAGGGCCGCTTCCCCGACGACCCCTGGGAGTGCGAGGGGTGGATCTGCTCGCCCAGTCGTATGTCCACCTACGATCCGGTGGACTGGCTGGCCGATGCCGAGGAGCTCCTGCGCCGCATCGTCGCCGCGGAGGCTCCCTACGTCGGGATCTGCTTCGGCCACCAGCTGCTCGCCCAGGCGCTGGGCGGCCGGGTCGAGCGGTCGGAGCACGGCTGGGGCGTCGGGGTGCAGCGCTACGAGGTCGTCGCCGACCGGCCCTGGATGGATCCGTTGGTGTCCGAGGTGGATCTCATCGCCAGCCACCAGGACCAGGTGACCGTCCTGCCCGACGCCGCCGAGCTGCTGTTCCGGGCCGACTACTGCCCCCACGGCGGCTTCGCCGTCGGTGAGCGGGCGTGGACGATCCAGGTCCACCCGGAGTTCGTCCCGCCCCTGGCCGACCACCTGCTGGCCGGCCGGGTCGAGCTGATCGGGGCCGAACGGGTGGCCCGGGCCCGGGCGACGCTGGGCCGGCCGCTCAGCCGCCAGGTCCTCGCCCGCTGGATCGCCCGCTTCTTCGAGCAGGCCCGCTGACGCCCGCTCAGATGCGGGCCGGTGGGCCCTCGTACTGTTGTTGCCGCCGACCCGAAGCAGGAGCGATCCATGCCCACCGACGTCCGACCCCCCGGCTCCGCCGACTACGACCTGGTGGTCGTGGGCGGTGGGCCCTGCGGTGTCGCCACGGCGCTGTTCGCCGCCCGCCGGGGCCTGAGGGCCGTCGTGCTCGAGCAGGCGCCCGACGTCTACGACCTGCCCCGGGCCATCGTCATGGACGACGAGATCCAGCTGCTGATCCACGACGCCGGGTTGGGCGAGGGCCTGCGGTCGATCACCACCCCCATGGAGGGCGGTGAGTTCGTCGACGTCGGGGGCGTGCGCCTGGTCGGGATCGACGTGCCCGTCGGGCCCGCCTACCGCAACGGCCTGCACCCCGTCGTCAGCTACGACCAGCCTGAGCTCGAGCGCCTCCTGCGGGCGGGCGCCGTCGCCGCCGGGGCCGAGCTGCGCCTCGGCGTCCGGGTCACCGCCGTGGGCCAGGACGACCAGGGCGTCTGGGCCGAGTTCGAGACCGACGCCGGGCCCCGGGGGCGGATCGAGGGCCGGTGGCTCGTCGCTGCCGACGGTGCCTCCAGTCCCGTGCGCAAGACCCTCGGGGTGCCCCTCACCGACCTCGGCTTCGACCAGGACTGGCTGGTCACCGACCTGCGCCTGACCGGCCCCGACCCGGGACTGCCCCGCCTGACCCAGCAGTGGTGCGATCCCGCCCGGCCTGTCACCTACGTGCCCGGCCACGGGTCCCACCGGCGCTGGGAGCTCCAGGTCCAGCCCGGCGAGCGGCGGGAGGACCTCGTCCGGCCCGAGAACCTGTGGCCCCTCCTGGGCCGATGGATCACGCCCGACCAGGCCGTGATCGCCCGGGCCGTCGTCTACCGCTTCCATGCCGTCGTGGCCGAGCGGATGCGGATCGGGCGCGTGTTCCTGGCTGGTGACGCCGCCCACCAGATGCCGCCGTTCCTGGGCCAGGGCCTGTGCTCGGGCCTGCGTGACGCCGCCAACCTGGCGTGGAAGCTGGATCTGGTGACCGGCGGGCTGGCGTCCGACGCCCTGCTCGACACCTATGACGAGGAACGGCGGCCGCACGCCACCGGAATCGTCGCCCATGCGGTCGACTCCGGGCGGCTCATCGACCAGCTGGCCGGACGCACCTCGGCCGGCATCGGCGTCGACGCCGGGTACGGCGGCGGGAGGGGAATGCCCGGACTGGAGTCGGGGTTCCTGGTGCCCGGTCATCCCCTCGTCGGGCGGCCGATCCCCGCCGGTGTCGTCGGCGGGCCTCCGGCGCTGGCGGCCATCGGGTCCCGCCTGGCCCTGGTGGCCACGCCGGGGGTCGACCGGTCCCGGCTGTCACCCCGGTGGGCGGCGTTGGGAGCGGTTCCCGTCGACGTTCCGGCCGGACCGCTCCCCGAGGGCACGCTGCTCGTGATGCGGCCCGACCGCTACGTGGCCGGTGTCGCCACCGGCGCCGAGGCCATCGCCGGCTTGGAGGCCGGGCTGCTGGCTCGCTGCTGAACCACCGATGCCCGGCCGGGGACGGGGCGGCCGGCGTGGCCGGGGAGGGCCTGCTCAGGGGTGGCCGGCGTGGGGGTGGGCCACGGTGGTGGTGAAGACGGCGCCGGCGCCCTGCCCGGCGACCTGCTCGGGGCGACTGGCCGGCGCACAGAGCACGAACAGGGTGCGGCCGTCATCGCCGCCGAGCATGCAGGCGAAGGTCGGCATGGGGGTCGCGATCGCGTCGGTGACCTCGCCGCCCTCGACGACGCGGACCACCCGGGAGCCGATGGCGTCGGAGAACCAGATGCCGCCGTCTGCGTCGAGCGCGCAGCCGTCGGGCGCCGAGCCGGGCACGGTGGCCCAGGTGCGCCGGTTGGACAGGCGGGCGTCGGGTCCGATGTCGAAGGCGACGTAGGTGCCGCCGAATGACTCGCCGACGATCAGCGTGGACCCGTCGGGGGTGATCACCGAGCCGTTGGGGAACCGCAGGTCCCGGGCGGCGACCTCGGCCGACCCGTCAGGGCGCACCAGGATCAGGTCGGCGGGGGCGAAGGGCTGACGGCCCTCGAAGTCGAAGCCGAAGTTGCCCACCCAGGCATGCCCGGCGGCGTCGACGACCATGTCGTTGCAGTGGCCGGCGGCGAGCGCCGAAAGATCGGCGTGCCGCACCAGGCGACCCGCTTCCTCGCGCCATAGCTGCCTGGTCGTCATCGCCACCACGAGCAGCGACCCGTCGGGCAGCCAGCCCAGGCCGGAGGGCCGGTCGGGCAGGTCGGCGTGCACGGCGCGGCGGGTGCCGTCGGGGGCGACGGCGTACACGGCCCGCTGGAAGAAGTCCGAGTACCACAGCTCCCCGTCGTGCCAGCGCGGGCCCTCGCCGAAGTCGATCCCGTCCACGAGCAGTTGCAGTTCCGGTGCCATGACGGCAGGGTAGGCCGCCCGGGCTGGACGGCGCCGACCGGGACCGGAAGGATGGCACCGATGACGACGCCGATGACCGCCGTTCAGGGGCCGGAGGTGGTGGCGGGCGTCTGTCGCGTCTGCGCCGTGGGCCGTGGCGTCACGATCGAGCGCCACGCCGGTCGGATCGTCGGGATCGCCGCCGCGGTGTGGGCGCTCACGCCCAGACCGGCCTGGGCGGCCTGCTTCAGGTTCATGCCCGCCCAGAACGAGCGATCGCCGGCGCCGGTGAGGATCGCGACCCGAGCGTCCGCGCCGGCCTCGAAGCGCTCGAAGGCGGCGCGCAGCCCACTGCGCGCCCCTCGGTCGAGCGCGTTGCGCGCATCGGCCCGGTCGATCGTGATCAGCGCGACCTCGCCGTTCAGCGGGTACCGCACGTCGGAAGTCTCCAGGTCGTCCTTCCTACGAACTTCGTCCCGCTGCACGGCCCGGCGAACGGTGACCCGTGGTCTGAAACGTAGTGGCACATGACTCACGCACGCACGCTGCGAGACTCGCCCCAGGGCGATGTGTCCGCCCTCTCGATCGCGGTCGTAGGACTGGCCCGAAATTGCGGGAAGACTTTGCGCGCCGATATTCATCGCATCAAGAAGGCGGTCGAGGGTGCCAGGGAAGTCCAATGGCTGATCGTCGAGAGCGACAGCACTGATGACACCGTCAGCGAGCTCGAGGCGCTGCGAGCCGAGCTCCGTAACTTCCAATTCGCATCACTCGGGAAACTGGCAACCACGATCCCCAGCCTCGATTGTTCAGCCGGGTCCTTGGCGGGCGTGGTTGGGCGGTTCGGGTTGTGTGTGCGCATAGGGTGAGGGGTTCGGGGTGGTGGTAGGGCGCGCCGGTCTGGCTTCGGGGCTCGTTGTGGTGGTGTCCGCCGTGGTGACCGAGTGTGGCTGGTCAGGCGAGGCGTGTTCGTAGCCGGTTGAACGCGCCGGTGAGGTGGTGTCGCCAGGGCCAGGTGGCGTCGATGCGCAGGTGGAGCTGACCATGACGGCGAGCGAGCCGCGCGGCAACGTGGAGGAGCCGGTAGCGCAACGTCTTGGGTTCGGCTCGGGCGAGGTCGGCGTCGAGGCAGACGAGCTGGGTCCAGGCGAGCAGGTTCGAGGCGATCATGGTGGCCAGTAGCCAGGCTTGGTTGCGGACCCAGTCTTCGAAAGGGAGGTTGGTCATGCCGGTTGCTTTCCAGCACCGGACCCGGTCCTCGACGCGGGCGTGACCACGATGACGGAGCTCCAGCACGACGGGGTCGCCGCTGGTGTTGGTGATGAACGCGGTGTGACGCCACCCGTCGGTGGTGTCGAAGATCGAGAGCTGGGCGCCGGGGTGTGGTCGTTCACGGCGACAGATCACCCGGCACCCGGGTCCCCAGTCGGTGGCGTTGGGCCGCACGAGCCGGGTGAGCTCGACAACCTCAGCACCCGGGCGGCGTGACCCGTCGGTCTCGACAGCTGGCTGCCAGTCTTCTTCTTGCACGAGCAGCAACGCGTCTCGGATCCGGCCGTCGATCCCGAACCCGATCGAGTACTCGGCGTTGGCCTCCACAGCGCCACGAACGAAGCCGTGTGATGCGCCGGCCGAGTCGGACCGGATCAGCAACTTCACTTCGACCGCTTCGACCGGTTCGCCGATTCCATGGCCGCGACGGCACCGCTCGGGCAGTGCGCCGATCGCGGAGTCGAGCAGCTCGAGGTGATCGTCGGTGTTGTTGGCGCCGGCGTTGCCCGGTCGCAGCATGGCGGCGAGCAGCTCATCGGTCTCGTCACACCACACCGCGAAGGGATGGAACCCGAACCCGCGCTTGTAGGTGGGCGCAGCGTCTTGCTTCTCCGAGTGAGCGGTGACCAGCGTGGCGTCGAAGTCCAACGTCACCTGCTCGAGCTCGATGCCCGCGCCGGCCCACACCGTCTCACGGGCTGCCGCGATGGCGGCGGTGATCGTGCGTTGCTCGACCGCGGCGATCGCGTTGATGGCCCGCCACGCTGTCGGGCGTGACGCGACCGGGCCGAAGAGCTCGGTCTGCTCACGTAGCACCGCCATGTCCGACAAGCAGTCCGCGCCATCGGCGATCGCGACCGCGAGATGAGCGACGACCACGCCCGGATCATGGGTGTGCCACCTGATCCCACACCCCGCCATCGCCCCCGATAGGCCCAACGTCAAGCCGCTGCGATCCGACAGCTCCGACAACAACGCCGCCCCGGCATGCGACACCAGGCCCTGCCCATCCGCGGTGACCCGCGCACGCAGGACCGACCGGCTACGGTGCACCTTCAAGGAGAGCCCTCCAGTTGGTTGATGTGGACCTTCAGACAGTCACATCATCCCAGCCCAGGAGGGCTTTTCCGCGGACGCGCACACCCCGACACCAGCAACCCTGCGAACAATCAGGGCTAGTCGACGCTCTCTCAAGGCAACCCGACAATGATGAGCGCGACCCAGTCAAGGGAATCTCGAGGACCCCCAGCGACTTCGAGGTATCGGCCGTTCCTGACGCCCAGGAGATGTACTTCACGCGCAGTTCCCTTAACCTCCGGCACGTCACGATGACAATCGGACGCTACGACCTCCATGTGGATGACTGCCGGGACGGCCAACTCGACCGCTTCACGGAGATGAGGAGCGAGCGGGGTTGGACAAAAAGTGAACTCTTCGTACAACAACGGCAGTGTTTGACAGCATTCAAACTCCCACCCCTCGACTAGAACGCCTACTTCATCTTCTAGAAGCACGGGGTCGAACCCTATCGGGTTCGTCATACTGGGGCCGCCAAACCGCGGCAATTCTGAGGATAGAGCAATGCGAACGGCGTACGATCTTCGGGCCCATTTCCGAGGAAGTATGCCGAAACAACTTCCTTGCTGATGGGATCGACAATCACCCGTACCTGGCGCGACCATAGTACCCGGACACCCAAGCCTGTCCGTTGTAGACACCCGGTCTTTCTCGTCAATACATGATACCCGTTTACAGGGTTTGTGCTCTTCGAGGCTAACGGGAACTGCGGTGAGGCGTTCGGCGAAAACACATACCGAATCAAACTCAATGTCTCGGCATCAAATACTCGGCCGAAATGCTTGTTCAAGGCGCCATACTGTGCCCAGTTGGTTGTTCGGAATGCTATGTGATTCACACCTCTCCGGTTATCACCGCAGCGGACCTTCACTCGCATTATCTTCCCTACTCGAACGTTGTAGATCAAGTCTCGCCCAACCTGAGTCGACGCAGCATGAGCGCCAGGATTCCCGGTCCCCCAACAAACGCTAAGAGGGTTTTGAGCGAAGCGAGAGGGCGTGACGACTGGCGCGCCTTGTGCCTGTGCCTGAGCGAACTCTGGTTCGGGCGGGAAAGGCCATTCGATCGTCGCACCAGGCTCGTACGTGCTTCCGTCAATCGCACCGGGCTCGAGGTCGTCTGGTGGTTCACAAGCAACCGAACACTCAAGTTTAGCGAAATCGACCGACGGAGCGGACTGTAGCGACCCACTGACCGCGACGACCGATAGCTTCTGCAAATTGCTCGGATTCACAGCGAAAAGGGCCGACACGGCGGAGGTCTGTTTCGTTTCTGAGAAGCCAGTAACCTGATCAGTTACGGTAGCTAGGTAATGCGTCGCGCCGCTTGACGGATACCACTCCGCAACGAACATGCCAGAGTAGTCCGGATACAGGAGAACGCCGTCTGGAGCGGATGGATTGCCTACAGTTACATAGACCGGATACCATGTTTGGTTGGCCCGCCCGTTGCAGATGTAGTGGTGAACAACGAAGTTTCCGTTTGACAACAACGAAGGATTCAGATCCTCATCTAGGCACGATCCTGGGTGCGCTGCGGATGCGAAACGCCAGTACTGAGTTCCAGCTTGCGTGATTTGAAACTGCTGGCTCGCCATGCCGTTGCAGCCCCCGAGCTGAACGCGTGCGCCGTCAGCGGGTCCATATAGATCCACGTCCAGACACAGTGTCAAGTCGAACGACGATTGCACTCGGAAGTACCCGCCCCCGAGGTCCGTCACGCTCCACTGCTGAGCTGCGCCAGAGTTGCAGGATCCAGCTTCAATTGCTCGACCAAAGAAGCCCGCCTTTTCAACCGGAATCAAGCAACGTCCAGACGCACCGTTCGCGATGAGCTTGGCACCGCCCTGAACCCAAACATCGGACGCATTGGGGTCAGGCGGATTGGGGGGCGGCGGCGGCGGAACAACAACGCAGTTCTGGAGAATTCCGGTGTATCGGGACCAGATCGGCACGCCATTGCCGCGGTACAGGACGAGGTTTCCGTCGTTTTGCATGGTGAGGTAGACGCCGAGGCCTTGGTTGCACCAGGTTCCAGTGTTCCAGACCGGTTGACCGAGGTAGTTGTATACAACCAGATTGCCATCGTTCTGCATTACGAGAGCATTGCCAGCAGCCGTCCAGGTGCCTGTCCACCACTCCGGATTCATCGCCGAGTTGTAGATGACGAAGTTTCCGTCACCTTGCATTATCGCAGCGTAGGCCCAGTTTGGCGAGCGCAGCATTCCATTGTTCGAGAGCCACTGCCCACCGTAGAGATTAGAGATCACGGTCGGGCCGGATGTGACGGTGAGCATCACGTTGTCAACGTCGAGATCGGCCGTGTACGGCGTGCTGTGCAGGATCTCAGCTCGTAGACCCATGTTCGAGGCGTACGCACCGGCGCGTTGGACGGTGATCGGTGTCCAGGTTCCGCCAACGGTGAAGTCGGTGTAACCGTTGACCGGGTTGTTGCCGCCTTCCCAAACGAGCAAGCGACCTGACACCGGCGAACCGTTGGCGGACTTGACGTACGCAGTGAGTGTGTAGGTGTTGCCGGGTCCGACTTCGTAGGGCACGGTCTGGCAGATCGATGAGCCGTCTGTGTTGTTGTCGGTCCGGAAGCGCAGGAACTTCGATCCGTTCTGAGCTCCACCGGTCTGCAGCGACCAGGTCGTGTACTCCGACCGGTAGCACGGCGACCACGGAGACGTCCCGGTCTCGAACGAGAAGTTCTTGAGCGCACCCGCTTCGGACACCCCGATCGGCGGCTCGTTGTAGGTCACCTCGACGTAGGTGGGCTGGTTCGCTGAGGTGGTGCGCTGCACACGGCAGTAGCCGGCCGCGTTGCCCATATCGAGCCGGAGCCCGAAGTTCGCCGCCGGGTTGGCAGCCCACGCCTGGGCCATCGCCGTGATGTTCGCGGCCAGCGCGGTGCTGGGTCCTGCGGGTTGCACGGCCACGTCGCCGACATGGTTGGGTCCGGGCCAGCCCTGGCCGAACCAGTAGACCGAAGTGAGTTGGCGAACGTGGATCGGGTTTGCGTACGGTGCGGCTGGGTTGGACTGGTTGTCGCAGTTCTGCACACGAAGATTCAGGGTGGCGTTGTTGATCAGCTTCCCAGAGAACAGGTTCGGGTCAAACTGGATGTAGCTCGCCCAGTTCGATCCCCACCAGTTCCCGAACAGCATGTCGTTCGTCCAGGCCGAGAACTGCGTGCCGCCGGAGTTGTCACCCCAGGGCATGTAGCCGAGGTTCATCGGGTTCCACGGCTGCATCTGGATCGTGGGATCGATCACCACCGGGTAGACACGCTGCGGCGATGTCAGCCACGCCAGCGACGGTGACACAACGAGCACAAGTCCCTTCGCATCGGCGATCAGTTCGGTCTTGACGTGCACATACGCGTTGCCAGGGGTGTCCTGTCCACCGCGGGAGTCGTACGCGAACGCGGTAGGGATCGTGAACTGCACGGTGCCCGCGTTGTCGTAGAACTCGAAGGCGCCGTCGGTGTTCGTGCGCCAGCTCAGTCCCTCGACGTCCACCGGGAACCGGAACACCGGAGCTGCCTTCGGCGCCTTGTTCAGGACGATCGATTCCTTCACGCCATCGGTGAAGACGTCGTAGACGAGATTCGTTCCGGGCCCGAAGGCGTCAACGAACTCGACACCGTTCGCTCGGCCGTCGGTACGTTTCGCCACCACATCGTCGGCATCCTTGGTCGGACCGTCACCCGGCCGGGCTCCACGAGCGTTGCCGTTCGGTGACTTCCCCGGTCGGTCATCGACGTTGGTCGAGTTCGGCTTGCCGACACGCAACCGTCGACCCGGGACGCCGAGGTGACAAGATCGTCGGCGGCGGAGCGCCCCGCGATGGAGACGGGCTGTCGAAGGTCGCCCGTCTCGAAACGTCCGCCGTTTCGCTTCAACGACGAGTCCGCCTTCTTGCGCTCCTTCCCGCCGAACACGGTCGGAGCCGCCGCGATCACCGCCGTCTTCGAGCCATCCGCGTTCTGGCGGATCTCGACGACATCGTCGGAGCTCTCGATCAACCCCGCCGTTCGAGGTCCGGGCTGCGACACGATCTTGTCGGTCGGCGTGGACGGCTGCTTGGTTCGACGCGACGGCGCAGGCTTGGTCGGATCCGACGGCGGCGAGGTCGGAGTGCTTCGGTCAGGAAGCCGCCTGAACCCATCAATGACACCGCGCGGAGGCTCGGGATCGGGAGCAGGAACTGCCGCCTCGGGTGTCTCCGCGGCCGACGCGCGCTGTGCCGGCAAGCTTGATGTCTGCGCCTCCGCTGTGGACAAGATCGGGGCGAGTCCAACTAGTGAGGCAATGACCAGCCCAGCTCTAAACCGGCGACGCATCCGCGGCCCTCCCCACAGAACGACCACCACGGGACAATACCGGCGACCCAACCCGCAACAACACCAACCGACCCAGTGGAGACGATGGGAATCGAACCCACGACCTCCTGCTTGCAAAGCAGGCGCTCTACCAATTGAGCTACGTCCCCGTGAGGCTGACCATCGTGCCACACGGGGCAGCTCAGCGGTCC
>JBIKWW010000332.1:0-4465 GCA_044356125.1 Acidimicrobiia bacterium | reverse complement strand
CTTCGATCGGGGCCAGGGCACCGGCGCCCACCAGCCCGGGGTGGCGCAGCAGGACCCAGCGCAGCCACCGGCTGCGGGCGAGCTGGTTGGCCGCGTGCGGGGCCGCCCCCGGGATGCGCCACGTACGGACGGCACCGACGGCATCGGTGAGCGAACCGGTCACCGGCCCGTCGCCGGGATGCATGGTGGCCTGGGCGAGGCGGTCGTGGCGGCCCACGCCGACCAGGAGGTGCGGCTGCCCGTCGACGTCGAGCTCGGCCCTGGCCACCTCGAGACCGAGCACCTCGGCCCGCAGGACACCGTGCTCGACGACGGCCTCCGCACCGGCGGCCTCGATGGCCGGGACCAGCGACAGCAGCCGCGGGTCGAGCGGGTTCGCCGGTTGCGGGTCGGTCGCCGTGAGCGGATCGAGACGGCGACCCACCGAGCGCCACAGCGAGACCTGGGGCGCCCGCACCACGGCCGCCCTCCGCCCGTCGGACCGCTGCATCGTGTCGGCGATGACGTGCAGCTCGCCGACGCCCTGGCGGGACGCCCACACCACGGCGCCCCCCAGCCACCCCGACGGCAGGGTGGGTCCGGAGCCGGATGCGGCATCGAGCGGATCGGCGTCGATGCGGCGCTCATCGACGAGCACCCAGGCGCGATCGCCGTCGACGCCGGCGGCTCCGGCCGGGAAGGGTCGGCGTTGCGCGACGGTCCCCGGCCAGCCCCCGTTGACGAGCGCAGCGAGCTTGGCCGCCAGCAGCTCGGCCCGGCGGGCGTCAGCCATGGACGGAGGAGGAACCAGGTGACCGGGGCGGGAGGGCGGCCCGGCGGGTGGGGAGGGTCAGGCGCCGGCCTTGCGGGTGCCGTAGCGGCGCTTGAAGCGGTCCACCCGGCCACCGGTGTCCACCAGCTTCTGGCGGCCGGTGAAGAAGGGGTGGCACTCGTTGCAGAGCTCGGCGCGCAGGTTCTGCCGGGTCGAACGGGTCTGGAAGACGTTGCCGCACGAGCACGTCACGTTCGTCATCTCGTAGCGGGGGTGGATGCCGGTCTGCACGGTGTGGGCTCCTCGGTTCGCGCTCGGTGCCGTCCATCCCGACGGACGGCGGAGCAGGCCCGGAGAGGCTAGTCGCCCCGGCGGAACCTCCCGACCATCCGGGCCCCGGAGGCCCGGGCCCCGGCTCAGCTCGTGGAGGCGGGGGCCTTGATGATCTCGGCCAGGAACTCGTCGTTGAACCGGGTCGCCTTCAGGCGGTCCATCAGGAGCTCGAGGCCCTTGGCGGCGGAGCCGTCCTCGGCCAGGCCCGAGAGCACGCGGCGCAGGCGGTGGACCGCCTCGAGCTGCTTGCGGTCGAAGAGGAGCTCCTCGTGACGGGTGCTCGACTCGTTCACGTTGATCGCCGGGTAGACCCGCTTCTCCGACAGCTTGCGGTCGAGGCGGAGCTCCATGTTGCCGGTGCCCTTGAACTCCTCGAAGATCACGTTGTCCATGACCGAGCCGGTCTCGATGAGCGCCGTCGCCAGGATGGTGAGCGAGCCGCCCTCCTCGGTGTTGCGGGCCGCTCCGAAGAACTTCTTCGGCGGGTAGAGCGCCCCGGTGTCGATGCCGCCGGACATGATGCGACCGGTGGCCGGTGCGGCGAGGTTGTAGGCGCGGGCCAGGCGGGTGATGCCGTCGAGGATGATCACGACGTCGCGGCCCTCCTCGACGAGACGCTTGGCCCGCTCGATGGCGAGTTCGGCGATCATCGTGTGCTCGTCGCTCGGCTTGTCGAACGTGGAGGCGACGACCTCGGCGGTCTTGACCGTGCGGCGCATGTCGGTGACCTCCTCGGGCCGCTCGTCGACGAGCAGCACCATGAGGTGCACCTCCGGGTTGTTCCGCTCGATCGAGGTGGCGATCGTCTTCATGATCGTCGTCTTGCCCGCCTTGGGCGGCGAGACGATCAGACCGCGCTGACCCTTGCCGATCGGCGAGACGAGGTCGACGATCCGGGCCGTCATGTTGCCCGGCTGGCCGGGCTCCTCGAGGCGGAGCCGGACGTCGGGGAACAGCGGGGTGAGGTCCTCGAACCGGGGGCGCAGACGGGCGACCTCGGGGGTGTGGCCGTTCACCGAGTGCACGTGGACGATGGCCGGGAACTTCTCCTGGGGCGTGGCCGGGCGGTGGTCGCCGACGATGACGTCGCCCTTGCGCAGGCCGAGCTGCTTGACCTTGTTGACGGGCACGTAGACGTCACGCGTCGACGGCAGGTAGCCGCTCGCCCGGATGTAGCCGTAGCCCTGATCGGCGAGGTCGAGCAGACCGGTGATCTCGATCAGCTCGCCGGTGTAGGTCTCCGAGATGCGGTCGGCGGCGGCGTCGCGCTCGGGGCTCACGTCGCGCTCGCGGCCACGGCGCCGGCGGCGGTTGCGCCGGCCCCCGGGCCCGTCGTCGAAGGCGAACTGCGAGCTGGGCGCCTGGTTGCCACGCGCACCCTGCCCCTGCGGGCCCCGGTCGCGGTCGCGGTCCCCGCCACGGTCCCGGTCGCGGTCGCTTCCCCGATCACGGTCGCGGTCGCTGCGGGGGCCGCGGTCGCGGTCGCTGCGGGGACCGCGGTCCCGGCCTCCCTCGGCCCCATCGGCGAGCTCGGCTGGCGTGGGCACGGTCTCGGCACCCCGCCCCCGGTCACGGTCACGGTCACGGTCACGGTCACGGTCACGACCCCGGTCCCGGTCCCGGGGGGCCTCGGCCCGCCCGGACGGGCGGCCATCACGGGCGTCGGCGTCACGGGCGTCGGCGTCACGGGCGTCGCCGTCACGGGCGTCGGCGTCACGGGCGTCGCCATCACGGGCATCGCCATCACGGGCATCGCCATCACGGGCGGCACGGGCCTCGAAGGCGGCCAGCTCGTCATCGGTGCGGTCGGCGCCGCGCCCGGAAGGACGGTCGTCCACGGCCTCGGCGAAGGGATCGAAGAGCGTGCCCGCCGACGGCCGGGCGGCCCGGCCCGACCCGGCAGGCGCCCCGGACCGGGATTCGGAACCGGCCTCGGCGGAACCGGCCTCGGCGGACCCGCTCTGCGGCGCCGCGGCGTCGTCGGCGGTGCGGCGACGACCCCGGCGGGGCTTGTCCCCCGCCCCGGTCCCGTCACCGGAACCGCCCGACCCGGAAGCCCCCGAACCGACGTCGACCCCCGAGCTGCGCAGGATCTGGTCGATGATCGTGTCCTTCTTGGCCCTGGCGCTGGCCTTGAGGCCGAGGGCCCCGGCGATCGTGACGAGCTCGTCGCGCTCCTTGCGCTCGAGCACGGACCGCTCGATGGCCATCGAATCTGACATCTGTGTGCTCCGGGAGGGGTTGGAGGAAGAGCCCCGCCGCCGGCCGTTCGCCGGGAGGGAGGGGTCACGCGGGATCGCCGACACCGCGAGCAGGGACCGACACCGTGGGGAGCGCGGGACGGGCTCCGGGAGGGGAACCCCGCACGCACCTCGCGCCGGCCGGACCGCTCGGTCGAGGAACGGCTGTGCAACACAGCCGGATTGCACTCTACGCACACCCGGGGCCAAGAAACAACCACGGCTCCGAGACGGGCCCGCCGGGCGAGGTGCCCGTGGTCAGGCGAGCCCCCGGCTGGGCACCTCCCGGAACGGGAGGTCGCGGTCCACGCTGGGCTCGGGAGGGAGGCCGAGCATGCGCTCGCCGAGGATGTTGCGCTGGATCTCGTCGGTGCCACCGGCGATGGACTGGGCCGGGGTCGACACCAGCACCTCGGCGACGAGTCCGCCCTCCGCCGTCGTCGGCCCGGTGAGCATGCCCTCGGCCCCGATGAGCGACGTGTGGGCCCGGTGGGCGGTGCGGGCCACCACGCTCATGGCCAGCTTGCCGATCGATCCCTCGGCCCCCGGCTCACGGCCGAGGGCCCGGGCCGCGGTCGCCCGCGACGCCGTCCATCCGCTGATGCGCTGCATGCTCAGCGCGCGTACGACCGTGTCCCTGGCGACCGAATCCCGGGCGACCGTGTCCCTGGCGACCGAATCCCGGGCGACCGTGTCCCTGGCGACCGAATCCCGGGCGACCGTGTCCCTGGCGACCGAATCCCGGGCCACCGAATCGATCGCCGACGCCGCCTGCGCACGGGGAACGAGCAGATCGACGCGCCCCGCCCGTTGGGGGTACCAGGAGTAGGTGGCGAAGTGCTCCTCGGCTTCCCGGCGGGCCTGTTCGACGGTGCGACCGACCCCGGCGAGGCGGGGCCGCCCCATGGCGCCGAAGCGCCGTTCGTGGGCCAAGGTCGTGAGGGCGACCCGCCACCCGTCCCCCGCCGCACCCACGCTGTGATGGGCGGGGATGCGGGCGTCGGTCATGAACACCTCGTTGAACGAGGCGTGGCCGTTCATCTGCCGCAGGGGCCGGACCTCGACCCCGGGCTGGCGCATCGGGAGCAGGAGCATGGTGAGGCCCCGGTGCTTGGGCTGGTCCCAGTCGGTGCGGGCCAGC
>JBIKWW010000331.1:0-4471 GCA_044356125.1 Acidimicrobiia bacterium | reverse complement strand
ACCCGAGGGCTGGCCCGGGGCGGCCCGGGCGGCCCGGGCCGTGCTGGCCCGTTACGGGACCGACGGGGTCGGGCCGAGGTGAGCGACGGGGCACCGGCGACGCACCGGGGAGGCCGGGGACCCGTCACCGTCCCCGAAGCGTCCACCGCCGTCTCCGGCCGGCGTCGGCCCTTGTCACGGCGGCGTCGCGCCGTCGACGTCGCCGTCATCGCCGTGTGCGGGATCCTCGTGGCGACGGTCGTGCGGGTGGGCGTCATGCAGACGTTCTCGATCCCGTCGGAATCGATGGCCCCCACCCTCGACGTCGGCGACCGGATCGTCGTCGACAAGCTCACCTACCGGTTCCGGGGCCCCCAACGATTCGAGATCGTGGTCTTCCGGGCCCCGAGCGGGCTGTCGTCGGAGTTCAAGCAGCTCGTGAAGCGGGTGATCGGGGTACCCGGTGACGTCGTCGCTCCCGATGGACGTGGTGGGATCACGGTCAACGGCCGCCCTCTGGTCGAGCGCTACCTGTCGCCGGGCACACCCACCGAGGACCTCGTGCGGACGGTCGTCCCCGCCGACTCCTACCTGGTGCTCGGGGACAACCGGACGCAATCCGTTGACGGCCGGTTCTTCGGCACGGTCGGGCGTGATGAGGTGATCGGCCGGGCGGTGCTGCGGGTCTGGCCGGTGGGCCGCTTCGGACGGCCGTGACGGGGCCGATCAGGGGCCCGGGACCACGCTCATCATCAGCTCCACGTCGTCGCAGTAGACGGCGTCGAGCTCCATGCGGACCAGTTCGGTGAGCACCCGCTCGTACTGGGCGTCCCAGGCGAAGCTGAAGCGACCGAACCGGTGGAACAGCGTCGAGAGGCCCAGGTTCCAGTCGGTGTGGTGCATGTTGATCGCGTCGACGCCGACGTCGGCCAGGCGCGAAGCGTGGCGTTCGGGACCGTCGGTGAGGCGCTTCAGACGGGTGGAGTCGACGAGACGGACGTCGTGCGCGGCCCTGCGGTTGGCCGCCAGACGCTCCCAGTTGTGGTCGCACGCCCACAGGCGCGAGGTCGCCCCGGCGGCACGAGCCACCTCGACGACCGGGATCAGGGCGGCCGGGTCCTTGATGTCGAGCGACAGCTCGAATCCGGTTCCGCACACCCCGTAGAGGTCCTCCAGCGTGGGGATGTGCTCGGGAAGGCGGGCCCGGTCGAGGTCGGCGATCATGCGCCGCCGCATCCCGACCTTCACCACACCGTCGTGGTCGAGGACCGGAACGCCGTCGGCGGTCAGCCAGACGTCGCTCTCCAGTCCCGTGGCCCCCAGCCGCAGCGCCAGCGCGAAGGCTTCGATGGTGTTTTCGGGGGCGTGCGCCCGGGCACCACGGTGGGCGAACGCGATCGGCGGGGCGAACAGCGCAGACATGTCCACAGATTTGACGATCCGCAGACCGTCCGTGCGCATCGGCTCAAGCACCCCGGAGATGCCGCCGAACGAGTACTCCGTCAGTCAGGGGTTCCTGAGGAGTTCACGGATGACCAAGATCAGAGCCACCTGCCCCGAGTGTGGAACCGTCGAGTTCGGGATCAGCGAGATCGTGCTGCTCGCGCCCACGCCCGAGCGCACCCACGCCTACCGGTTCTCGTGTCCGGAGTGCAACCGACGCATCGACCGCTCCACGCAGCCCGACGTGATCGAGCTGCTGCGGTCCGTCGGAGTGGCGGCCGATGCCTATCCGCCCTTCACCCCCGACGACGCCGACCACCTGCGGGCACTGCTCGACGATCCGGACTGGATCCGCGGGCTGATGCGCTCCGTCTGACCTGCGCCTTCTCCGGAACCCCTTCGAACCCCTCGGAACAGCTCGGACCGCTCCGCGGGAGCTGGCCGCAAGCCCGGGCCCGGCTCCTAGACTCAGCCCGTGTTCAACGTCGGCGGCGCCGAGATCCTCGTGCTGCTCGTGATCGCCCTGATGGTGCTCGGTCCCGAGCGCCTTCCCCAGGTCGGTCGGCAGATCGGTCGTGCCCTGGCCGATTTCCGTCGAGCCACCTCGGGCGTGCGCCGGGAGTTCGAGGAGTCGATGAGCCTCGACGAGTTGCGCCGCGAGGTCGTTGATCTCCGCTCGGCCTTCGACCTGAAGCGGCTGATGGACGACGACGCCCCGTCGACGGGCGACGGCGGCGGTTCCTCCGGTTCCTCGGGCTCCGGTTCCTCGGGTACGGACTCCCTGCGCTCGGGATCGTCGGGTCCCGGTGTGGCCGCCCCCGACGGTGACCCCACCCCGCCGACACCTCGGACCCTGCCCACCGCCGTTGGCCTTCCGCCGACCGGCCCGGTCCGTGACGTCCTCTCCGACTGAGCCGGCGGACCCGACCGACGTGACCTGAACTGACCCTGCCAGAACCGACCCTGCCAGAACCGACCGACCCGACCTCCGCCAGCCCCGACGCCCCATGACTCCCCGACCGAAGAGGCGATGATGGCCGCCGTCGAAGCCGACCGTGACCAGCGCATGACGCTGATCGAGCACCTCAGTGAGCTGCGGAGCCGCATGTTCAAGGCGTCCCTGGCCGTCGCCATCGGCACCATCGTCGTGTTCGCCCAGTACAACCGCATCCTGGACTTCCTGACCCGCTTCTACCGGGAGGCGACCGGCGACCCGACCAAGACGCTGAGCATCATCGACCTCACCGGCAGCTTCGGGATCCGGCTCAAGGTCGCCGGCTACGGGGGCCTCTACCTCTCCTCGCCGGTGTGGCTCTACCAGGCCTGGAAGTTCATCACGCCCGGCCTCAAGAAGAAGGAGCGCCAGTACGCCATCCCCTTCGTGGTGTCCTCGGTGGTCCTGTTCACCCTCGGTGGGGCCGTTGCGCTGCTCACGCTGCCTCAGGCGCTGAAGTTCCTGATCACCTACGCCGGTGGCGATCTGCAGCCGCTGCTCGAGCCCAAGGGCTACATCGGCCTCGTCATCTTGATGATCGTCGCCTTCGGGGTGTGCTTCGAGTTCCCGGTGGTGCTGGTGGCGCTCCAGCTGGCCGGGATCATGTCGAGCCGGACCCTGCTGCGGGGCTGGCGGTACGCCGTCGTCATCGTGGTGGTCATCGCTGCGGTGGCCACGCCGAGCCAGGATCCCTTCTCGTTGATGGCGATGGCGATACCCATGTGGCTGCTGTACTTCGTCGCGATCGGGATCGGGAAGCTCGCGAAGAAGTGAGCGCGCCGCCGCGCCGGGGTGCGCCGTGACGGCACCCGTCCGGGACCGCTTCGAGCGGTCGCTGCCCTTCGACCTCGACGACTTCCAGTCCCGCGCCCTCGACGCGCTCGATGCCGGGTCGTCGGTCGTGGTCGCCGCCCCGACCGGGTCGGGCAAGACGATCGTCGCCGAGTACGCCGTCGAGCGGGCGCTCGCGGCGGGGGCCAAGGCCTTCTACACCACGCCGATCAAGGCGCTCTCCAACCAGAAGTACGCCGAACTGGTCACCCGCCACGGCTCGGCCAGTGTGGGGCTGCTGACCGGCGACACGGCCCGCAACGAACAGGCCCCGGTCGTCGTGATGACCACTGAGGTCCTCCGAAACATGCTCTACGCCCGGTCCCGGGCGCTCGAGGGCCTTCGCTACGTCGTCCTCGACGAGGTGCACTTCCTGCAGGACGCCTACCGGGGTTCCGTCTGGGAGGAGGTGATCATCAACGCTGCGCCCGAGGTCGACCTCGTGTGCCTCTCGGCGACGGTCTCCAACGCCGAGGTCCTCGCCGACTGGATCAGCTCCATCCGGGGTCGGACGGAGGTGGTCGTCCACGACGTACGACCCATCGAGCTGCACCAGCTCCACCTGGTCGGGGACCGCGCCGACCACTCGGTCCACGTGCTCGACGTGTTCGTCCGCGGCGGCCCCAATCCCGAGGGCCTGCGCCTCGACGCCGAACAGCCGGCGAGGGCGGGCCGCGTTGCGATCCGGCGCCCCACGACGCCCCGGCGGACCGAGGTGATCGACGAGCTGCGGGCCCTCGACCTGCTGCCCGCGCTGTACTTCATCTTCAGCCGGGCGGGCTGCGACGAGGCCGTCCGGCAGGCGCTCGTCGCCGGATTCCGGCTGACCCTCCCCGTCGAGCGAGCCCGCATCGCCGAGATCGTGGCCCGCCACACGCGGGAACTGAACGCCGACGACCGGCGGGCGCTCGACTTCGACGCCTTCGCAGCGGCCCTCGACGCCGGCATCGCAGCCCACCACGCCGGCATGGTCCCGGCCTTCCGGGAAGCGGTCGAGAGCTGTTTCGTCGAGGGGCTGGTGAAGGTCGTGTTCGCCACTGAGACCCTGGCCCTGGGCATCAACATGCCGGCTCGAACGGTCGTCATCGAGAAGCTGTCCAAGTTCACCGGTGCCGGCCACCAGTTGCTGAGCCCGGCCGAGTACACCCAGCTCACCGGCCGGGCCGGGCGCCGGGGCATCGACGACATCGGGCATGCTGCCACGCTCTGGAACCCGTTCACCCG
>JBIKWW010000330.1:0-4483 GCA_044356125.1 Acidimicrobiia bacterium | reverse complement strand
CGAACCGGGCACCGAGGGCCTCGGCGAAGCGACCATCCGTCAGCGGCTGGTCACCGACGACGAGCAGGCCGGCGCCGCGCTCGCGCCCCAGACGGTGCAACGTCGTGGACGCGATGGCGCGGTGGGGCTTGCCGGCGATCACGGGCGTCACCCCAGCGGCGTACGCGACGGCGGCGACGAGCGAGCCTCCACCGGGCCGGAGCCCCTCGGCCGTCGGGAACGTCGGGTCCTCGTTGGTCCCGATCAGGGTGGCCCCTGCGAGAACGGCCGTGACCGCCACGCTGAGGCGCTCGTAGGAGATCCGACGGTCGATGCCGACCACCACGTGGTCGACGACGATCCCGGGGGACGCGACCACGACATCGGCGTCGATCGCCTCGACCCCCTGACCGCTCAGCGCCTCGACGATCCCGGCACCCCCCAGCACCAGCGCCCGGGACCCCGCCGGCACCAGGTCGGCGGCGGCCTGGGCCGACGTCACCAGATCGCCTGGTTCGGTCGGCATGCCCATCCGCTCCAGCTTGGCCAGGTAGGCGGGGACCGTCGTCGCCGAGTTGTTCGAGACGAACACCACCCGGGCCCCGCCCCGCCGCAGCTCCCCGATGGCCTCGGCGCTCCCCCGAACCGGGGTGTCACCACGCCAGACCACGCCGTCGAGATCGAGGATCCAGGCATCGGGCGGACGCATCACGACCGCCAGTGTGACCGACCCCGGGGACCGGTGGTGCGCCGACCCCCTACGCTCGGCGTCGTGCCCGCGTTCTCGCCCTTTCCCGCGCTGCGCTACCCCCGGCGCGACCTGACGACCGTTGCCGCCCCTCCCTACGACGTCCTGACCGACGGCGACCGCCTCGCCCTGGAGGCACTCGACCCGGTCAACAGCGTGCGTCTCGACGCTCCACGCGACGAGGACGGCCGCGACCGCTACCGGCTCGCCGCCGACCGACTGGCTGCGTGGCTGGCCGACGGGTCCCTCGTCCGCGATGCGGCGCCGTCGTTCACGATCGTGCGGATGACGGCGACGGACGCCGCCGGGACCACGACGTCGACCATCGGCGTCATCGGCGCCCTGACCCTCGAGCCCCCCGCCACCGGCGGGATCCTGCCCCACGAGGAGACGACGGCCAAGGACAAGTCGGACCGCCTCTCGCTCATCCGGGCGACCCGGATCAACACCTCTCCGATCTGGGGGCTGTCGATGCAGCCCGGCCTGAGCCGCCTGATCGAGCCCACGGGCCCCGCCGATGCCAGCGCGACCGATCACGACGGGGTGCTCCACGAGACCTGGCAGGTCGACGACCCGGACCGGATCGCCGCCATCGCCGGGGCGATCGCCGGGTCGCCGGTCGTCATCGCCGACGGCCACCACCGGTTCGAGACCGCCCTGGCCCATCACGCCGAGCAGGGGATCGACGATGCGGGCGCCGCCGCCATCATGTGCCTCATCGTCGAACTGGCGCCCGACGCTCTGACCGTTCGTCCCATCCACCGCCAGGTGACTTCGCTGCCGGCCTCTCTGCCCGATGCCGGCGCGCTGCTCACGGCGCTGGCTCCCTGGTTCGACGTCATCCCGGCGCGCTCGGGCACCGATGCCGCCTCGGTGTGGTCGGCGACGCTGCCCGACGCCGGCGGCCTCGGTGTCCTCACCGGTCGGGGCCGGTTCCTGGCCACGCCCCGCCCAGGGGTGTTCGACGCCGCCGTCGATCTCGACTCCCAGCGCCTGCGCATCGCCCTCGAGGCGCTCGGGGTGGAGGTCCGCTACCTGCACGACGCCGACGCCATCGCCGCGGACGTGGCCGACGGCCGGGCGGCGGCGGGCGTGCTGTTGCGTCCGGCCACGGTCGCCCAGATCCGCTCGGTCGCCGAACGCCGGACCCGGATGCCGGCGAAGACGACGTTCTTCTGGCCCAAGCCCCGTACCGGTCTGGTGTTCCGCCCCCTCGACTGACGTCGACCCCGGAGCGGCCCTGATGGGAACGACCGGCCCGGATCGACGCCGTTCGGGTCGACCGGCCGGCCGAACAGGGACCGACGCCTCATCGGCGGCGTCGGGGCAGCGGTAACTTGACAGCCGTGCCCGGCCACGGGCCTCGATGCGAGGAAGGCGATCCCCATGAACCAGCAGCAGTACGAGCGTGTCCGCACCGCCGAGGGGTTCATCGCAGCGTTGGACCAGAGCGGGGGAAGCACCCCCAAGGCCCTGCGTCTCTACGGGATCGAGGAGTCGCAGTACCACGGTGAGGCCGAGATGTTCGACCTCATCCACGCCATGCGGTCGCGGATCATCACGAGCCCCGCCTTCGACGGACGGCGCATCCTCGGAGCGATCCTGTTCGAACAGACGATGGACCGCCAGATCGAGGGGCGTGACACGGGGGACTACCTCTGGAACGTCAAGCAGGTCGTGCCGTTCCTCAAGGTGGACAAGGGCCTCGAGGACGAATCCGACGGGGTGCAGGTCATGAAGCCCATGCCCGGGCTGGGCGGTCTCCTCGAGCGCGCCCGGACCAAGGGCATCTTCGGCACCAAGATGCGCTCGGTGATCAAGCTGGCCGACGCAGCAGGCATCGAGGCCGTGGTGTCACAGCAGTTCGAGATCGGCCGCCAGATCCTGGCGGCCGACCTGATGCCCATCATCGAACCCGAGGTCGACATCAAGAGCCCCCAGAAGGCCGAGGCCGAAGCGCTGCTGAAGCAGGCGATCCTGCGCCATCTCGACTCGCTCCCCGAGGGCCAGAGGATCATGCTCAAGCTCACGCTTCCGACGGAGGCGGACTTCTACCTCGACCTCGTCCGCCACCCGAAGGTGCTGCGGGTCGTTGCCCTGTCCGGCGGTTACAGCGCAGACGAGGCGAACCAGAAGCTCGCCGCCAACCACGGGGTGATCGCCAGCTTCTCCCGGGCTCTCACCGAGAAGCTGAGCGCCCACCAGTCCGACTCCGAGTTCGACGCTGCGCTCGACGCGACCATCCAGGCGATCTTCGAGGCCTCCCGCACCTGAGGATCCTCAGCGACGCGACCTCGCGGCGGCGTCCCGCAGCGCTGCGAGCTGTTCCAGCACCTCGTCGACCGCACGACGCCGACGCCGACGGTCGGCCCACGGGACCACGACCCTGGCGACCACCTCGGTGCGCGTCGCCGTGACCGAACCCGACCGGAAGAACCGCCGCTGCGTGGTGCCAATGACGAGGACCCGCTCTCCGGCGACCGGCAGGTAGCCGGCGGGATCGGCGAGCACGGTGCAGGCCACTCGGCGACCGTCGCTCTGGGTCACGACGTCGAGATCGATCCGTTCGCCGGCGGCGGTACGTCGGGCTGTGGGGTCCCCGTGGACGATCCCGTCGATGATGGTGATGGAGAACCCGGACGTCATGGTTCCGGACGCGATGGTTCCGGGCGTGATGGATGGCGTCGTGATCCGGTTCATGTGGACCTCCTTGGGTGGGGAGGGCTTCGATGACGGAGGGGGAAGCGAGGGGATGACGGAGGACGGCAGGGCCGATGGGTCCACCGTACCTAGGACCCTGTGACAGCCCCCGAAGGCGTCAACCGCGGCCCAGACCGGCCAGCCGGGTCGAGACGTCGGCGAACTGCGGGTCGGCGGCGGCGACGGCGGTGAAGCGGTCCCTGGCCCGGGGAAGGTCACCGGCCCGCTCGTAGAGATCGCCCAACACGTACCACAACCGGAGGTGATGGGGCTTGGGGCGCTTCGTTCGCAACGGGGCGCGCTCGATCAGGCGGATCGCATCGGCCACCTGCCCCCGGTCGGCCAGCGATCCGGCCATGACGATGCGTCCTTCGGCCACGAGTTCAGCCGAGGGTGACTCGGCCGACAGTTCGTCCCACAGTCGCTGGACGTCGTCGTGGTGTCCGAGCGCCCGGTGCGCATCGGCGAGCACGGGATGCTGATCGACCGAGGCCGTCAGCTCCACGAACCGTGAGAGGTGACGCACCGCCTCCGCCCAACGCCGGCTCCGGTACGCCGCGAGACCGCCCAACTCACGAAGTGCCGGCAGGTCCGGGTACTCGTCGAGGAGGGGGCGAAGCAGGCGCAAGGTGTCCTGGTAGCGCTCGTGTTCGAACGCTGACGTGGCCGACGTGAGGATCTCGTTGACCCGCGCGCTGCGCCGACCCGCGACGGCTCCGACCTCCGACGTCACCGCCTCGGGCAGGGTTCGTCGCGACGTCCGGGGGGGACGTGGAACCGACTCGACCACCTCATCGGGTTCGCGCTCCCAGCCCACCGCCTCCCACGGTTTCCCGGGGCGACCCTGTGGCGAGCGCCGTTCGGACACGACCGGCGACGCCGGTCGCGCCGGCCCGGTACGGGGTGGTCGGCCCGGACCAGCCGCTCGACGCGGACCATCCGCTCGACCCGGCCGTTCCCGGAAGCCGCCCTCGAATCGGCCACCGCCCGCACCCGTTCGCGACCGGTCGGGCCGATCCGGGCGATCCCCGGCTTGGTCCCACCGCCGAACGGGAC
>JBIKWW010000329.1:0-4506 GCA_044356125.1 Acidimicrobiia bacterium | reverse complement strand
TGCTCGGCGGTCTGGGGGTGGCCGAACGTCTGGCCGGCCCGGGGAGGACCGTGACGGCCGACGCGCCGGCGGGTCCGGACGGCACGGAGGCCGGTCCGGGGGATGGGCTGGGGGACGGGCTGGGGGACGGGCTGGACACGACGGCCATCGCCACCGAGGCCACCCCGTCGGGATCGTCGGGGTCGGTCTGGTTCTGTCCCGTCCTCGGCAACGGCGTGACCACCACCGGGGACCGGCTCTCGCTCGCCAACGCCGGGACCACGGACGCCACCGGAACCGTCGAGGTCGTGAGCTCCGGCGGGGAGCGCCGGTCGGTGCCTGTCACCGTGGCCGCCGGGTCGGTGACCGACATCGCCGTGGGCGAGGTGCTCGACGTCCAACGGGCGGCGGCGGTCGTCGAGCTCGACCGGGGCGGGATCACCGCCGAGGTGACCGTCGGGGGTGAGCTCGGGCCGGCCGCTGCGCCCTGCTCCTCGACGGCCGGGCGGACCTGGTACCTGGCCGACGGTCGCACCACCCGCGACGCCGTCACCGAGCTCGCCCTGTTCAACCCCTTCCCCGAAGCTGCGCTGGTCGATCTCGGCTTCGCCACCGACCGAGGGACGGCCCGGCCGACGCCGCTGCAGGGCATCGCCGTCGCCCCCGGTACGGTCCGGATCGTCGATGTCGGCCAGTACGTGCGCCGCCGGGAGCTGGTGGCCTCCACCGTGGTGGCCCGCAGCGGGCGGCTCGCCGTCGGCCAGCGACAGGTGCGCTCCGGTCTGCTCGGCGTCCAGGGGGTCGGGGTGACGGTCGCCGCCCCGGCGCCGGCCACCACCTGGTTCGTGCCCCAGCTCCTGCGGGCCGACGGCCTCACCGAGCACGTGCTCGTGCTGAACCCCAACGAAGCCGACACCCAGGTGGACGTCACCGTGCTCACCGCCGAGGACGTCTCGGAGCCGGTCTCGGTGAGCGTCGGCGCGGGGCGGGTCGTCGCCCTGGATCTCGATGAGCTCGGGGCGCCCGACGGGGAGCCGTTCTCGGTCGCCGTCGCCGCCGCCGACGCCGACGGCGTGGTGGTGCAGCGCACCACCGAGGCGGCCGCCCCGGCCCGCCGCCGCGGTGTCGCCACCATGCTCGGCTCCCCGCGTTCTGCGACCCGCTGGGTGCTGGCCGAAGCCGGCTCGTCGGGGCGCCTCGACACCCGGATCATCGTGTTCAACCCCTACGACGTGCCCGCCCCCGTGAGCTTCCGGGCCCTGCGGCGCACGGGTGACACCGTGGGCCCCGTCGACCGGCGCAGCCGCTCGGTCCCCGATCCGGTCGAGGTCCCGCCGGGCGGTCTCGTGGAGGTCCGCCTGGGCGACACCGTGGCCTGGCCCTCGCTGGGCCTCGAGGTGCAGTCCGACGGCCCCGCCGTGGTCGTCCAGCGCGACCTCATCCGGGGTTCGGGTCAGGATCCCGACGTCACCCCGCTCCCGACGATCGCCCCACCCACCGCCCCGCCCACCGCCCCGCCCACCGCCCCACCCGCCGCCCCGCCCGCCGTGCCTTCCACGTCGAGCACGCCCTCCACGAGCACGACCTCGGCTGCGTCGACGAGCACGACCGTGGCGACCTCGGCTGCGTCGACGAGCACGACCGTGGCGACCTCGGCTGCGTCGACGAGCACGACCGCGGCGACCTCGGCTGCGTCGACGAGCACGACCGTGGCGACCTCGGCTGCGTCGACGACCTCGACGACGACGAGCGCCACGGCCGCGACGACGACCCCGCCCGGGGATCAGCCGCTGGTGCCCCGACTGGCCAAGCCCGGGGTCGGGCTGTCGAGCTCCCTCGCCGTCATCGCCCCCTGACCGGCCCGCCGGGGCTGCCCGGCCCGTACCCGCTGCTCGGCCGACCTGGAGCTGGCCCGGTCGGCGTTCAGCCCGTCATGACGTCGGCCCCGGGAGCGGCCACGATGCGTCGGACGGTGTCGCCGTCGAGGGTCTCGGCCACGAGCAGCCGCTCGACGGTCCGCTCCAGCCCGGCCCGGGCGGCCCGCAGCACCTCCAGGGCCCGTTCTGCCTCGGCCCTCAGGATGGCGTCGATCTCGCGGTCGGCGAGGGCCCGCAGCTCGTGTGACAGCGGCGGGGGAGGGGCCCCGCGCCCGACCGGTTCCTCGCCCGCCCGGGGGCCGAAGCGCTCGCTCATGCCCCACTCGAGCACCATGCGACGGGCCAGCCGGGTGGCCACCGCCAGGTCGTCCTGGGCGCCGGTCGTCACCGTCCCCAGCAGCAGCTGCTCGGCCGCCCGGCCACCGAGGGCGACGCAGACGCGGTCCAGGAGCTCCTCACGGCGCAGGGTGTGCCCGGCCGTCGCGCCGGTGTGCAGCGTCGCCCCCAGCGTGCGCCCCCGGGGCAGGATCGTGACCCGGTCGACCGGGTCGGCATGGGCGAGCAGGGTGGCGGCGACGGCATGCCCGGCCTCGTGCGTGGCGATGGCCCGTCGTTCCTCGGGCCCCAGCACGACGGCGTCGCGGGCGATGCCGAGCACGACCCGGTCCCGGGCCGCCTCCAGGTCCTCCTGGGCCACGGCAGCGGCACCGCGCCGGATGGCGTGCAACGCCGCCTCGTTCACCAGGTTGGCCAGGTCCGCCCCGCTCATGCCGGGCGTGGCCCGGGCCAGGTCGTCCACCGAGACCCCGGGCGCCACCCGCCGTTCGCCGAGATGGGTTCGCAGGATGGCGATGCGCTCACCGATCTCGGGGAGCGGGACGAGCACCTGGCGGTCGAAGCGCCCGGGCCGCAGCAGGGCGTCGTCGAGGACGTCGACCCGGTTCGTCGCCGCCAGCACGATCACCTCGGTGTCGGAGTCGAAGCCGTCGAGCTCGGAGAGGAGCTGGTTGAGCGTCTGGTCCCGCTCGTCGGCGCCGACCCCGGAGCCACGCTGACGACCGACGGCGTCGATCTCGTCGATGAACACGATGCAGGGAGCCACCCGGCGGGCCGCGGCGAACAGTTCCCGCACCCGGGCGGCGCCGACACCGACGTAGAGCTCCATGAAGTCCGATCCCGTGACCGACAGGAACGGCACGCCCGCCTCCCCGGCCAGGGCCCGGGCCATGAGCGTCTTGCCCGTGCCCGGGGGGCCGACGAGCAGCAGCCCACGGGGTACCCGGGCCCCGATGTCGGCGAAGGTCTGCGGGTCACGCAGGAAGGTCACGACCTCGGCGACCTCGGCCTTGGCGGCGGCATGGCCGGCGATGGCGTCGAAGGTCGTGTTGGGGCGCTCCGTCGACCACCACGACCCGGCCCGCCCGGGGCCGCCGTTGCGACCGTCCCCGCCGCCCGCCCGCCCGGCCCGGCCCCGGCGGCCGGTCACGAAGGCCGCCCCGGCGAGCAGAACGGCCCCGGCGACGATCGCCGCCACGGGCACCGCCGTCGACGACTGCGGGCGAACCTCGAGCGTGGTGCGCGATCGCAGCAGCGACAGTTCCTCGCCGGGCAGCGGGCGGGGCGACGTGGTTCGGAACACGGACCCGTCGGTCAGGACGCCGGTGACCCGGTCGGACCCGTTGTGCAGCACCACGGTGCGAACCTGGCCCTGGGCGGCCCGGTCGACGAGCGCCGACCAGGCCAGTGAGTCCTCGGCTCGATCCCTCGGCAGCGCCTGCGTGACCAGGGCGAGCAGGGCGATGGCACCCAGCGCCCAGGGAAGCCAGGCGGGCCAGCCGGGACCGCGCGTGACGGGCCGGGGGCGCCATGATCCGGGTCGCCGCCGGGGCGGGGCCGGGCGGGGCAGGAAGGTCCCGTCGTCCATCCGCAGGGGAGTTTCCCACGTCGGGGCGGGCCTCCGGGGCGGGCCCGGGTCAGCCGGCGTGGTCCTCCGGGGCGGGCCTCCGGGGCGGGCCCGGGTCAGCCGGCGTGGGAGATGGGGTGGATGACGGGCACGGCGGCGTGCACCGTGAGGCCCAGGTCGGGCCCCGTCTCCACCCGCCAGCCCCGCGGCGGCACCAGCGACTCGGCGTGGTGGCTGCACAGGTCGTAGGCGGCCGGGTGGCGGAAGGGGGCCAGGCCGTCGACCATGACGAGGCGGCCGGCGTAGTCGAAGGACATGGTGGCCACCGGGGCCTCCGCGCAGGCCGGGCGGGCGCACCGGCGGGGCAGGGCGCCGAGGCGGGAGGACGTGGTGGGTCGGGCCATCACGACAACCGTAGCGACGGGCCGCCCGCCACCGGGGGACCGCGCACCGTGGCCGACCGGGCCGACCGGGCCGACCGGGCCGACCGGGCCGCCGGGCGAGGGGCGGCGGGCGGCGGGTCAGTGGCGCTCGCGCCAGAGCGCCACGCGCAGCCGGATGAGCCCGCGGACGGAGCGCAGGATGCGGCTGGCGATCGGGGTGCGGGCCGGGCGGCGCTCCTCGACCGTGATGGGCACCTCACCGGAGCCGAGGCCGGCGCGCTCGATGCGCAGGACGAGCTCGGTGTCGAACAGGTCGGTCCCGAACAGGCAGCGCTCGGCCAGCGGCACCACGGCCTGGCGGCGC
>JBIKWW010000328.1:0-4518 GCA_044356125.1 Acidimicrobiia bacterium | reverse complement strand
CTCGTCGGGGGCACGACGGGGACGTCGACGTTCACGGTGAACGAGACGGAGCGACGGGTGCCGGCGTTCGTGGTCCGCAGGCGGGCCTGGTAGAAGCCGACCGGGGAGCCCGCCGGCACGGTGATCTCGAGGCGGCGCTCGGTCGAACTCAGGCGCACCAGCCGGGTCGTGGACCCGAGCGGCAGGCCGGAGATCGTGTAGTGGATCGTCGAGTCGTAGCGCGCCGTCAGCAGCATCCGGGCGACGAACGTGCCGCCGGGGGCGACAGGCCCTCGGGGCGCGTCGATCACGAATGCGGGCACGGACCGCACGGCCGCCGGAGCGGGGGTCGCCGTCAGCCCGACTGCGCCCACCGGCACCAGCAGGGCGGCGGCGCTCGCCAGCGCCCAGACCCGGACCCGTCCCCCGCGGCGGGGGTTCGAGGGACCCCGGGGCCCCGTGGGCTCGGACGCGTGCGGAGTCCGCTCGTGTGGTTTCGGCTGGTGGACCATGACCCCTCCCGAGGTACTGACCGCCCGGTCATGGGAAGACCGGGCTCGTCGTCCATCGTGGCTCCGGTCGTCCGTGGCCCGACAGGGTCCGAGGGCGGTCACCTGACGGGTCTCTCGGTCCGTCCCCGCGGGCCGGTCCCCGGCGGGCCGGTAGCCTGCGACCTTCTCCTATGACCCCGCCGCCGAGCCCGTCTTCGAGCCCGTCCTCGAGCCCGTCCTCGAGCCCGCCGCCTCCCGCCGGCCCCCCGGCGTCGGCCGGGGCCGCACCGACCCCTGACCGGGCTGCGGACTTCATCCGGGAGCAGGTCCAGCGCGACGTCGCCGCGGGCGTCAACGGCGGACAGGTGCGGACGCGGTTCCCTCCGGAGCCCAACGGCTACCTGCACATCGGCCACGCCAAGTCGATCTGCCTGAACTTCGGCATCGCCAGGGACTTCGGCGGCACCTGCAACCTCCGGATGGACGACACCAACCCAGTCACCGAGGACGGCGACTACGTGCGGGCCATCGAGGAGGACGTCCGCTGGATGGGGTTCGAGTGGGACGGCGACGTCAAGTACGCGTCCGACGAGTTCGAGCTCTTCTACGGCTGGGCCCAGCTGCTGATCCGCCAGGGCCTGGCCTACGTCGACGACCAGTCGGCCGAGCAGATCGCCGCCACCCGGGGCGCCATCGGCGTGCCCGGCGTCGAGAGCCCCTGGCGCAACCGCAGCGTGGAGGAGAACCTCGACCTGCTCCACCGGATGCGGGCGGGGGAGTTCCCCGACGGGGCCCGGGTGCTGCGGGCGAAGATCGACATGGCCCATCCCAACGGTCAGCTGCGCGACCCGGTCATGTACCGGATCCGTCACGTCCACCACCACCGCACCAAGGGCGACTGGTGCATCTACCCGACCTACGACTGGGCCCACGGGCAGACCGACGCCGCCGAAGGCATCACCCACTCGGTGTGCACGCTGGAGTTCGACTCGCACCGCCCCCTCTACGACTGGTTCCTCGACCACCTCCCCCTGCCCAGCCACCGGCCCCGCCAGTACGAGTTCGCCCGCCTGAACCTGACCTACACGCTGCTGTCCAAGCGCAAGCTGCTGCAGCTCGTCCGGGAGCGCACCGTCGACGGGTGGGACGATCCCCGGATGCCGACCATCCGGGGCATGCGCCGCCGGGGCTATCCGGCGGCCGCCCTGCGGGCGTTCTGCGCCCACATCGGGGTGGTGAAGGTCAACGCGACCC
This sequence comes from Acidimicrobiia bacterium, assembly GCA_044356125.1. GTDB lineage: Bacteria > Actinomycetota > Acidimicrobiia > Acidimicrobiales > JANYDT01 > JBIKWW01. The sequence goes on along the minus strand of JBIKWW010000328.1, from coordinate 2,794 downwards.
ACGAGATCGAGCTGCTCGAGCACTTCATCCGCCAGGAGCTGAACCGCACGGCGGCCCGGCGGATGGCGGTGCTGCGCCCGCTCAAGGTCGTGATCGAGAACGTCCCCGAGGGCACGACCGAGTGGTTCGACGCCGTGAACAACCCGGAGGACCCCTCGGCCGGCACCCGCCGGATCCCGTTCTCCCGGGAGATCTGGATCGAGCAGGACGACTTCATGGAGGTCCCTGCCCCCAAGTACTTCCGGCTCGCCCCCGGCCGCGAGGTGCGCCTGCGCTTCGGCTACTTCCTGACGTGCACGGGCGTGGTGAGGAACGATGCCGGCGACGTCGTCGAGCTGCGGGCCACGATCGACCCGGCGACGGCCGGGGGGCAGGCTCCCGACGGCCGCAAGGTGAAGGCCACCATCCACTGGGTGTCGGCGGCCCATGCGGTGGCGCGCGAGGTGCGCCTGTACGAGCACCTCTTCACGGACCCGTTCCCCGACGACCACGAAGGCGTGGACCCGCTCGACTTCCTGAACCCGAACAGCCGCACGATCATCAGCGCGCTGATGGAACCGGCGCTGGCCGATGCGGCTCCGGGCGAGGTCGTCCAGTTCGAGCGGCTCGGGTACTTCTGCGTCGATGCCGACGACACCGCCGTCTTCCACCGCACGGTCTCGCTCAAGGACGAGTGGGCCCGGGTGCAGAAGCGCACCGGCTGAGCCCCAGCGGGGGAGCGGCTGAGCCCCAGCGGGGGAGCGGCGGAGACCCGTCAGGGGGCCGTCCAGCGCAGGATGCGGCCGACGGCGTCGATGGCGACGACCGTCCCGTCGGGGGCGACGGCCACGGCGCTGATCCCGGGCACGCCGGCCACGGTGTCGATGCGCCCGTCGGGCGTGATGCGGCGCAGGCGCCCGCCGCCCCGCTCGGCGATGTAGAGGGTGCCGTCGGGGGCGCGGGCCAGATCGACGGGGTCGCGCAGGCGGGCGGCGGCGGCCGGGCCTCCGTCGCCGTCGTCGCCCTCTCCGCCCCGGCCGGCGACGAGTCGGGCCGAGCCGTACGGCCCGGTGGCGACCACCTGGTCGGTCTGGGCGCTGGCGGTGAGCGTCACCTCGTCGGGGTCGAGCACGGCGGCGTCGGGTCGGGCGGTGCGGGCGACGACCTCGATGCGCCCGTCGCCCAGGGTGACGATCACGCGTCCGGCCCCGGTGTCGGCGATCACGGTCCGCCCGTCGGCGGTGCCGGCGACCCCGAGCGGCGCGCTGAGCCCCGTCGGCGGGGTTCCGTCCGCGCCGGTCGCCCCGGATCGGTCGGCTCGCCCGGCTCGTCCGACGCCGACCACGACGCTGAGCAGGCCGGTGCCGTCGATGCGCACGATCCGGTTGTTGCCCGTGTCGGCGATGAGCACGTCGCCGGACGGGGTGAGGGCGACCCCGGCGGGGCTCTCGAGCTGGGCGGTGACGGCCGACCCGTCGCCAGGGTCGGCTCCCGGGGTTCCCGTGCCCGCCAACGTGGACCACCGCCCGTCGCGCAGCTGGCGGATGCGGTGGTGCGCGGTGTCGGCGACGACGATGGTCCCGTCGGCGGTGACGGCGATGCCGCCGGCGCCGCGCAGGTCGACCCGCGTCGGGGGCCCGTCGCCGCCGGGGTCGCCCCGCAGCGCGCCGGCCAGGCGCCGGTTGCCGCCGTCGGGGGTGAGCTCGCGGACGCCGCCGTCGGGGCCGTCGGCCACGAGCAGGGTGCCGTCAGGGGTGACGGTGACGGCCCCGGGGATGCTCCAGCGCAGGGCCGCCGGGGAGGCGACGGGGCGGGACACGACCGGGCGCAGGGCCCCATCGGCCAGGCGCACCAGACGCCGGGTGGCCCCGTCGGTGAGGACGACGTCGCCGCCGGGGGTGACCCCGACACCGGCGGGGACCGAGAGGGGGCCGCCGCGCAGGTCGACGGCCGTCCGCTCCCGCTCGACGGCCCGGTCCAGGGGGAGCGGGATCACGCCGCCGGCCCGGTCGCCCACCCCGATGGCGACGGCCGAGACGGTGCCGTCGGGCCGGATGCGCAGCAGGGCCAGGGTGGCGCGGTCCAGCACCAGGGTGTCGCCCGCCGGGGTGACGGCCAGATCGAGGGGATCGACCAGCGCGCTGATGGTCGTCGACGCACGGGATCGACCACGGTCGTCCAGTCGGGTCAGCCGGCCACCCCGGCCGTCGACGACGACCACCTGCCCGTTGCTCAGGGCCATGGGGCCGGCGGTCAGGTCGGCCGGGCCCCACGGGCGGGTGCGGCCGGTGGCGGGATCGATCTCCACCACCCGGCCACCCCGCTGGCCGACCAGGAGGCGGGTGTCGCCGAGCGCCAGGGTCCAGGCCGGCCGGGCGATCGGTGCGTCGGGGCTCAGGGGGGTGGCGAGGTCGCCGTCGATGTGCCACAGGAGGTCGGTGGCCTCGTCGGGGATGACGGTGGTCCCGTCGTCCAGCCGGGCGGTGTCGCCGGGGCGCCGCAGCACGGCCCCGCCGGCCGGGGTGGGGCCGGGGCGGCGCCCGGTGGCGATGGTGATCTCCCCGGGTCGGTCGGTGGGCCCGGCGGGGTCGGGGCGGGCGGTCAGCACGGTGGTGCCAGCGGCCCGGCGCAGCACGAGGGCGACCGGCCCGGCGTCGGCCAGCGCCACGACCTCTCCGGGCGGGGCGGGCGGGGCCGATCCGGTCGGTGGGGCGGCCGGGCCGGGCCGCCCGTCGGTCAGGGGGATCAGGGTGAACGTGCCGTCGCCGGCGGCGACGAGCAGGCCGCTGGCCCGCCGGGCCAGGGCCACCGGTGC
>JBIKWW010000327.1:0-4520 GCA_044356125.1 Acidimicrobiia bacterium | reverse complement strand
ACGGCCACCAGCACGGCCACCAGCACGGCCACCAGCACGGCCACCAGCACGGCCACCAGCACGGCCACCAGCACGGCCACCAGCACGGCCACCAGCACGGCCGGCCTGAAGCTGCCCGCCATCGCCGGGGCCGGGCGGCACGGCGCTCACCGGCACCGGCGCATGGTCCACACCCAGCCGCCGATCCCCCGGCCCGGTAGGTGGTCGCCGTGCTCCCGGCCGAGCAGCTCCAGGGTCCCGGCGGCCACGAGCCGCCCGACCACGGCGTCGAGCCCGCCCGAGCCGGCGTACGCGTCGTTCACCGTGACAACGATGACGCCTCCCGTCGCCGTGACCCGCGCCAGCTCCCCCACCACCTCCGGGGGCACGTGCCCGAAGCCGATGGCGGCCACGCAGAGCGCACCGGCGTAGGTCCCTTCGTCCGCCGGGAGCGGCCCGGCCGTCAGATCGACCGCGGCCAGCGACCGGTACGCGCCGGTGGACGACGCCCGGGCGAGCATCCCCGCCGACAGGTCGCAGCCGTCCACGGGCCCGATGCCGACCCGTCGCAGGGCCACCCCGACCAGCCCCGTTCCGCACCCGGCGTCGAGCACCGGGCCCCGCCCACCAGCGGCGATGAACGCCGCTGCGGCCCGGGCCGGCATGGCGTAGCCCGACCCCTCGACCAGCTCGCGGTCGTAGCCCGTCGCCCACTCGTCGTAGAACACGGCCACCTCGGCGGGCGTCATGGACTGCACCTCGCCGTAGACCCGGGTCAACGTCTCGCGCGCTGGGCGGTCGGACGGTGCTGCGGGGCCGTCGCCGACCGGCCCTGCGGTGTGGTCGTCGGCCATCGCAGGATCGTATGTAACGCCACGGGGCGCGATCCGGTCCAAACTGCAACCCGACCCGGGAGCCCCGGGTCGGCGCGGTCGAGCACCGCGTGCAGCCAGCGTGCCGGGAGTACCAGGAGCAGATGATCGGGTTCACCTTTCCAGGGCAGGGGTCGCAGCGGCCGGGCATGGGCCGGCCCTGGGCCGGGCACGAGTCCTGGGAGCTCGTCACCGACGCCTCCGAGGTCGCCGGCCGCGACCTCGCCCACCTGCTGCTCGAGGCCGACGCCGACGAGCTGAAGCTCCCCCGCAACACCCAGCTCGCCACGTTCCTGCTGTCCATGGTCGTGCTCGACGCCGTGGAGCGGACCGGCCTCGAACCGGCCATGGCGGCCGGGCACAGCCTGGGCGAGTACACCGCCCTGACCGCCACCGGAAGCCTGTCGTTCGAGGATGGCGTGCGCATCGTCGCCGAGCGCGGCGAGGCCATGCAGGTGGCCGCCGACTCCAACCCGGGCACGATGATCGCCCTGCTCGGCATCGAGGACGAGGCGGCCGACGCCGCCTGCCGCCGGGCCGACGGCGACGCCTGGGTCGCCAACTACAACGCCCCCGGCCAGATCGTCATCGCCGGTGAGGCCGAGGCCCTGCAACGCGCCGCCACCATCGCCAAGGAGCTGGGGGCCAAGCGGGCCATGCCCCTCCCCGTGGGGGGCGCCTTCCACACGCCGTTCATGGCTCCCGCCCGCGACCGGCTCCGCAAGGCCATCGCCGACGCCAGCCTGCTCGATCTCGACATCCCCGTCGTGGCCAACATCGACGCCCGCCCCCACACCGAGGCGTCTGAGTGGTCGAGTCTGCTCTCGGCCCAGCTCGTGTCCCCCGTGCGGTGGCGCCAGAGCGTGCGCTGGATGGCCGACCAGGGGGTCCACACGTTCATCGAGCTCGGGCCGGGCAACGTGCTCACCGGGATGGCCAAGCGGATCGTTCCCGAGGCGCGGGCCGTGTCGGTCGCCGAACCGGCCGACGTGGACGCCCTGCTCGAGCTCCTCAACGGACCGGCGCCGACGCTGCGCCGGGTGGAGGGTGAGCACCTCTCCAGCTTCGTCCGCATGGTGGTCAGCCCTGCCGCCGGGATCTTCGAGCCCGCCCCGGGTGCCGTCGAGAGCGCCGCAGTGGCCGTCGGCGGCCTGCTCGGCTCGGTCAGCGGCACCGACGTCCGCTCCGCCTTCGCCGGGACCATCTCCGGGATGCTCGCCGTCGCCGGTGAGCGGGTGACGAGCGGCCAGCCCATCGCCTGGCTCGAGGTCGGCTGACCCCCGCACCCGGACCCCCCGGACCCACCCGGACCCGTTCCATCCAGACCCGCACCGCCTTCCAGAGAATCGAGATCCACATGGCCGAACGAGGGGGAGTCATCACCGGCGTCGGGACCTACCTTCCCGAGGGGCTCGTCACCAACGACGACCTCAGCGCGCTGATGGACACCAGTGACCAGTGGATCGTCGAGCGGACCGGCATCCGCACCCGGCACTGGTCCGACGAGCCCACCTCGAAGCTCGCCACCGAGGCGTGCCGCCGAGCCATGGAGGCCGCCGGCGTCGGGCCCCGCGACATCGATCTGCTGATCCTCGCCACCTGCAGCCCCGACTTCATCCTCCCCGGGAGCTCGGCGCTCGTGCAGGACGCCCTCGGCCTGCAGTGCGGCGCCTTCGATCTCGGTGCCGCCTGCTCGGGCTACGTGTACTCGATGGTCGCCGCCCACGGGTTCCTGAACATGGGCATGAACCGCGTGCTCGTGGTCGGCTCCGAGCAGCTCTCCCGCATCATCGACCACCACGACCGCGGCACCGCCATCCTCTTCGGTGACGGGGCCGGAGCCACCGTCATCGAGGCCGTTCCCGGCGAGGGGGGCCTGCTGGGCTGGGATCTGGGCGTCGACGGGTCGGCGGCCAAGGCGCTGTACAAGGAGTACGACGACTTCACCAAGATGGACGGCAAGGAGGTGTTCCGCCGGGCCGTGCGCGCCATGGTGGACTCCGCCGAGCGGGCGCTGGAGCGGGCCAAGATGACCATGGACGACATCGACTGGGTCATCCCCCACCAGGCCAACATCCGCATCATCCAGGCCGCCTGCGACCGCCTGAAGTGGCCGATGGAGCGGACCAGCACCAACCTCGTCGACGTCGGCAACACCTCGGGCGCGTCCATCCCGCTGGCGCTCTCCAAGGAGCTTGAGCTGGGCAACATCGCCCCCGGGGACCACGTCCTCATGTGCGGCTTCGGGGCCGGGATGACCTGGGCCTCCGCCGTGCTGCGCTGGGGCGGCGTGACCCGCGAGGGCGGCCACGGACTGGCCGCCCACACCGCCCGCACCGCCTGACATGGCCGCCACCCCCGAACCCGGATCCGGCGGCGTCGCGCCCGGTACCGTGCCCGGTGACGTGCCCGGCGTCGCGCCCGGTGACGTGCCCGGTGACGTGCCCGGACGGGTCGTGCTGGTGACCGGCGGCAACCGCGGCATCGGTCTGGCCATCGCCCGCGCTTTCCGCGACCGCGGCGACCGCGTCGCCGTCACCTACCGGTCCGACCCGCCCGACGAGGGCTTCCTCTGCGTGCGCTGCGACGTGACCTCCGGCGCCGACGTCGAGCAGGCGGTGGCCACCGTCGAACGCGAACTGGGGCCCGTCGAGGTCCTTGTCGCCAACGCCGGCATCACCAAGGACGGCCTGCTGCTGCGCATGTCCGAGGAGGCGTTCACCTCCGTCATCGACGCCAACCTCACGGGCACCTTCCGCGTGGCCAAGCGCGTCGCCGCGTCGATGCTGCGCCAGCGACGCGGCCGCATCGTGTTCATCTCCTCGGTCGTCGCCTACTTCGGCGTTCCCGGGCAGGCGAACTACGCCGCCTCGAAGGCGGGCCTGATCGGCATGGCCCGCTCCATGGCCAAGGAACTGGCCAGCCGGAACATCACCGTCAACGTCGTCGCTCCGGGCGGGGTCGACACCGACATGGTCGCCGCCATGTCGGCGCCCATGCGCGACGGTCTCGTGGCCGCCACGCCGATCGGTCGTCTGGCCTCGCCGGCCGAGGTCGCCCACGCCGTCACGTTCCTCGCCGCCCCGGAGTCGGCGGCCATCACCGGCGTCGTGCTCCCCGTCGACGGCGGCCTCGCCATGGGCTGGTAACCCGCCGTCTACCCTGTTCCCCCACCCTCACCAGGAGATCCCACTGCCATGACCCGTGACGAGGCCTTCGCCTCCTTCCAGAGCACCGCGGCCGAGGTGCTCGCCGTGGACGCCGCCCAGGTCGTCACCGACGCCAGCTTCGCCGACGATCTCGACGCCGACAGCCTCGACCTCGTCGAGTTCGTGATGGCGCTCGAGGAGAAGTTCGACGTGTCGATCCCCGAGGAGGAGCTCGACGGCGTCACCACTGTGGGCGGGGCCTTCGACCTGCTCTGCGGCAAGCTCGGGATCTGAGCCATGGCCGTCGCCCCGAGCCCGACACGTCGCCGGGTCGCCGTCACCGGCCTCGGAGTGGTCGCGCACCGGGGCACGGGGCGCGACGCCTTCTGGGAGCAGCTGCTCCACGGCGAACCCGGTGACTCGCCCCGTCGGGTCGAGGACTTCGACCCGGCTCCCTTCTTCGACAACCCCAAGGAGGCCCGGCGGGCGGACCGCTTCACGCAGTTCGCCCTCGCCGCGG
>JBIKWW010000034.1:0-15335 GCA_044356125.1 Acidimicrobiia bacterium | reverse complement strand
AATACGCCCGTGCGGCTCCGCCGCAATCCGCCCGTGCGGCTCCGAACCGGTCGTTCAGACGCCGTTCGCGCAACGGCTGACTCCGGCCCCCAGAGTTGTCCGAAGCGTTGTTTGTGCCCCGGCCCTTGGGTGCGGACGATGAACGCCGATGCCGACCACCGCCGAATCGCTGCATTCGCTCTCGCGCGAACGCCTCCTCGAACTGCTCGTCACCGCCCCGCCTCCGGAGGTGGCACCGCTCGCCGCACGCGCCGCCGAGCTCGCCCGGGTGGAGGTCCGCCGGGGCCCGGAGGTCGGCCTCATCGCCATGCAGGTGCGCGAACCCGTCGCCGGCGAGCGCTTCCTGCTGGCCGACGTCCTCGCCACCGTCGTCGAGGTCGAGGTCGACGGCACCCGGGGCTGGGCCATGCGCCTCGGCGAGGACCGCGTCGCCACCCTGGCCTGCGCGATCTGCGATGCGGTGCTGGCGATGCCGGCACCGGCCGGTGATCTGGGGGTGCTGGCGCACGAGATCGTCGCCCTGTGCGAGCGCAGTGCCGACCGGGCGGTCGCCGAGGAGGCCGCCGAGCGCCGGCTGCTGGCCCCGACGGCCGTGGCGTTCGAGGAGCTGGACTGATGCGCGCCGGTCTGCGACAGCTCGATCCGGTCGAGTCGGCCGGGCTCTTCCGCAGGCTGCTGGCGGCAGCGTCGGAACCGGGCCGCATCGAGCGGCTGGAGGCGGGGGACCAGCCCGCAGTGGCGCTGGTTCCGCTCGTGCTCGCCGATCTCGACACCACGATCCACGTCGAGCTCGACGACGCCGCGCTCCGGCGGGCCATCCTCGACACCACCGGGGCCCGGGAACAGGGTCCCGACGCCGAGATGGTCGTGTCCGACCGGGCGCGGCCCGAACTCGTCAGCGCGCTGAGCATCGGGTCGACGTTGGCGCCCGAGCGGGGTTGCCGACTCGTGCTCACGTGCACCGGCCTGGAGCCCGTGGATCCGGCCGTCGGTGCCTCGGAGCGTCAGGGCCGGGCCGTGCGGACGCTCCTGCGGCTGCGGGGTCCCGGCATCAGCGGGCCCCGCGAGCTCCTCGTGACCGGCATCGCCGCCGACGTCTTCGAGGCCCTCGCCGGGCGCAACTCGTCGTTCCCCGCCGGGATCGACACCTGTCTGGTCACCCCGTCGGGTGACGCCGTGATGATCCCGAGGTCGACCGGCCTCGTCGCCGAGGAGGGCTGAGCAGTGGGGTACGTGGCTGCACGCGGTGGAGTGGACGCGATCAGGGCGGCCGAGCACCTGCTGGCGTCGCTGCGCGACGGTGGGTCCAGCGCGCCGCTGGAGACCGACCAGATCGAGGAGCGGCTGCGTCTGGCGGTCGACAAGGTGATGGGCGAGGGCTCCCTGTGGGCGCCGCGTCTGGCCGCCCGGGCCATCCGCCAGGTGGAGGGTGACCTGCTCGAGGCGGCCCAGCTCGTCCGGGCCCACCGCTCGACGCTGCCCCGACTGGCCGTCACGGTGCCGGTGCACGCGGACGAGCTCCGGGTGCTGCGCCGGATCGTGCCGGCCTACCGGCAGCCTCCGGGTCCGCAGCTGCTCGGCCGAACCCTGGACTACGTCGGTCGGCTCCTCGAGCCCGAGCAGGCCCCGGCCCGCCCGGCGCCGACGGTCGCCCCGGCCGGTGATGCGTCGGCGGGGCTGGCGCCCGCCGACGTCACCCCGCCGCGGCTGCTCGACGTGCTGCGCCGGGCGGCGCTCGCCATCGACCACCGTCCGCCCGGGACGGCCGGCATCGGCGACGGTTCGGGGGACGCGTCGAGGGACGGCGCCGACGACCCGGCGCCCGCCGACATCTCCCGCAACGCCGTGCGCCCCGGGGTTCCCCGCTCGGCCCGGCTCTCGGTCATGGCGCGGGCCGAGACCGGCGCGCTCGTCCAGCTCTGGTACCGCAACATCCTCGGACCGGACAACCACCTCCACGAGGTGACGCTGGGTGAGGTCCGGCACGGCCGCCTGCCCGTCCGGATCACGCACCCGCTGACCGGGAACCCGGTGAGCCTCGGCGACATCCGCGTCACCGAGGTCGAGGCCATCGAGGACCTCAACGGCATCACCGAGGACCGCACCCGCTTCGACGTCGGATACGGCCTCTGCCTCGGCCACAACGAGCGCAAGGCCATCGCCATGGCCAACCTCGACATCGCCGTGCGCCGCGACCTCGACGCCCACCCCGGTCGACCGAGCGCCCTCGAGCAGTCGGTCCTCATGACCACCGACGGGCTCGACGCATCGGGGTTCCTGGAGCACCTGAAGCTGCCGCACTACGTGACGTTCCGGTCGATGGTCGAGCGCAAGCAGGCCGTCCGCGACGCCGGTGTGGCGGGAACGGCGGTCGTGCGATGAGCACCGCCCTGGAAGCCCTCGCCGGCCCCGAGCGCGGCGTCCCGTTCGGTTACCTCGACGAGCACTCCAAGCGCGAGATCCGGCGAGCCGTGCTGACCGCCGTGTGCGTGCCCGGCTACCAGGTTCCGTTCGGGAGCCGCGAGATGCCGGTCGCCCGCGGCTGGGGATCGGGAGGGCTCCAGATCAGCCTGGCCATCGTGTGCCCCAAGGACACGGTCAAGGTCATCGACCAGGGCGACGACGCCGGGGTGAACGCGGCCAACCTCCGCCGGCTCATCGTGGACACCACCGGGGTGAGCGAGACCACCGACGCCCGTGAGGCGACGATCGTGCAGAGCCGTCACCGCATCCCCGAGGACGCCATGGGTGACGGCCAGGTCCTGGTCCTGCAGGTCCCCGTTCCCGAGCCCCTGCGGGGCGTGGAGCGGTCGATCACCGAGCAGCGCCGGATGCACGCCGAGGCCGACTACGCCCGGATGTGGGTGAGCCTCTACGAGGACGTGGTGCGCAACGGCGTCATCACCCGGACCACCGGGTACCCGTGCCTGGTCGGCGGCCGTTACGTCATCGCCACCACCCCGATTCCCCGCTGGGACATCCCCCGCCTGCACCAGGCACCCTTCCTGACGCTCTTCGGAGCGGGCCGGGAGAAGCGCATCTACGCCGTGCCGCCGTGGACCGACGTCGAGCCCATGACCTTCGAGGACATCGCCTTCGAGGTCGAGCGGACCGAGGGTGCCCAGTGCCGCCGGTGCGGATCGGCGGAGACCTTCCTCGTCGCCCGACCGGGCGCCGACGGGAGCACCACCTGGGAGTGCAGCGACACCGACTGGTGCGCCCGCCACGGCGCCGAGGAGACCCGATGAGCAGCCTGTTCGACCGCGACATCGCCCTCCAGGTGCGTTCCCTGGGCAAGGTGTTCGGACGGGGCGGCGCCGATGCCGTCGCCGGGACCGGGCCCGACATCGGCACGTCGGTGAGCCCGACGACGGGTGCCGTCGTCGCCGCCTGGGGCGTCGACTTCGAGGTCGAGCGCGGCGAGGCGCTCGGGATCATCGGTGAGTCCGGCTCGGGCAAGACGACCGTGCTGCGATGCATCGCCGGTGACGAGGTGCCGACCACCGGGTCGGTCCTGCTCCACGCCGGAGGCCCGAGCGTCGACGTGGTCGCCCTCGATCCCTCCGAACGCCGGGCGCTCCGGGTCGACCGGCTCTCGGTCGTGCACCAGGACCCGGCCGTCGGGCTCGATCTCCACCTCAGTGCCGGCGCCAACGTGGCCGAGCGCCTCGTGGCCGCCGGCTGGCGCAACTACGGCAACATCCGGCGCCGGGTGACCGAGCTCCTCGAGCGGGTCGAGGTTCCCGTCAGCCGCATGGACGACCGTGTCGGGTCGTTCTCGGGCGGGATGCGCCAACGCGTCCAGCTCGCCAAGGCCATCGCCAACCAGCCCCCGGTCGTGCTCTTCGACGAGCCCACGACCGGGCTCGACGCCTCGGTCGCCGCCGCCGTGCTCGATCTCATCCGCGAGCTGCTCGAGGACCTCGGCATGGCCGCCGTCGTCGTCTCCCACGACATGTCCGTCGTCCAGATGCTCACGCAGCGCTGCCTGGTGATGCGCCACGGGCGCGTCGTCGAGGCGGGCCTCACGAACCAGTTGCTGGAGGACCCCCAGCACGCGTACAGCCAGCGGCTCGTGGCCGCGGCGAGAGGGTGACCCCGAACATGACCCAGCGATCCAGCGAACCGGTGCTGTCGGTCCGCGATCTCCGCAAGGAGTTCCACCTCCACCACATCGGTCGGCGCATCGTCGCCCTGCGCGGGGTGTCCTTCGACGTCCACGCCGGCGAGCACGTCGCCCTCGTCGGGCCGAGCGGGGCGGGCAAGTCCTCGGTGCTGAAGTGCGTGCACCGCACCTATGACGTCGGGAGCGGTTCGGTGGTCGTCACCACGCCGGCCGGGCCCGTCGACCTGGCGATCGCTCCGCAGTACGTGGCCGTGCGGATCCAGCGCAGCGTGATCGGCTACGTCTCGCAGTTCCTGCGGGCCGAGCCCCGCCGTGGAGCCTTCGCCGCAGTCGTGCGCGCCGGACTGCGACGGGGCATGGCCGAGGAGGCCGTCCGGGTGCGGGCCGCCGAGCTGCTCGCACGACTCGGCGTCGCCGAGCGGCTGTGGGACACCCCGCCGACCCTGCTCTCCGGTGGCGAGCAGCAGCGCGTGAACCTGGCCTGCGGGCTCGTGGTTCCGGCGCCCGTCCTGCTGCTCGACGAGCCGGTCGCCTCGCTCGATCCGCGCAGTCGGGCCGCCGTGCTCGACCTCGTCGAGGACCTCCGGGACGGAGGCACCGCGATCGTGTCGGTCTTCCACGATCTCGATGCGGTCCACCGTCTCGCCGACCGCGTGCTGCTGATCGCCGACGGGACCGTGGCCGCCGAAGGTCCGCCGGCCGAGGTGCTGGCCACGCTGACGGCCGGGGCCGTTCCCGTCGCGGCAGGTGCGGCATGAGCGGCGAGTGGGCCATCACGCACGCGACCGCGGTCGTCGGCGACCGTCTCGTCGAGGACGCCACCGTCGTCGTGAGCGACGGGATGATCGTCGAGGTCGGGCGGCAGCTCGCGGCACCGCCGGTCCGGGTGGACGCCCGCGGCGAGTACGTCCTGCCCGGCCTGGTCGACTCCCACAGCGACGGTCTGGAGAAGGAGATCAAGCCCCGCCCCACGGCGACGTTCGACATCGGCTTCGCGCTCCGGGCGTTCGAGGCCCGGCTGCGGGGGGTCGGCATCACGACCGTCTTCCACGGCATCGGCTACCAGGAGAAGGCCTCCTACGACCGCACCATCGCCCAGGCCATCGCCCTGCGTGACGCCGTCGATGAAAGACGGGCCCAGGACGCGCCCGTCGACCACCGGGTCCTCTACCGCCTCGAGGCGCGCACCGAGGGCGACCTCGAGCACTTCCTCGCCGATCTCCGCCGCCGGGACCACTCCGACGCCACCCCGCTCGTCTCGTTCGAGGACCACTCCCCGGGCCAGGGCCAGTACCGCGACGTCGACCAGTACCGGCGGGCGATGGAGCGCCACGAGCTCCCGGGCGGCATGACCGTCGACGAGTACGTGGACCACCGCCTGGCCGAAGCGGCCCGCCTGGAGCCGCTCCGCAGGGCCAAGCTCGACGTCATCACGAAGCTGGCCTCCGACGGTGAGATCCGCCTGCTGGCCCACGACTGCGAGGACGACGGTGACGTCCGGACCGCCGCCTCGTGGTGTGCGTCCATCGCCGAGTTCCCCCTCACGGTCTCGGCCGCCCGGGAGGCCCGGGAGCGGGGCATGGACGTCGTCATGGGTGCCCCGAACGTGATCCGTGGCGGTTCGCACTCGGGCAACGTCGCCGCTGCCGAGCTCGTCGGCCTCGGCCTGTGCACCGGCCTGGCCTCTGACTACCAGCCCGCGACCATGCTCGCCGCGGTGTTCCGGCTCGTGTCGGAGGGCGTGTGCAGCCTCCCGGCCGCCGTCGCCCTGGTGACGGCGGGGCCGGCGCGGATGGCCGGCCTGCAGGACCGGGGCGTGATCGAGCCGGGCCGCCGGGCCGACCTCGTGCTGGTGAGCGAGCACGGGCGCTGGCCGCACGTCATCGCCAGCTGGCGCTCGGAGGGCCCGGCCGGAGCCGCCGCGCTCCGGGTGGACGAGAACCTTTCATCTGCGCGCTGACGATTCTCCGCAACGACCACCCGGCCACGCACCGCTCTGTCCAAGCATCGTTCCCGTACCGGACCACCGTCCGACACGCCCCGTTCAGCCCGGCTCCCTACCTTCGCTCCGGGACCCATCCCTCCACCGCCCACTCCCGAGGTGCTCCTCATGCGTCGAATGATCCTGGCGGCCACGGCCGCCCTCGCCGTCGGTCTGCCCGCCGCAGCCACGGCCCAGTCCTCCTCCGGCGCCATCGCCGCCGGCAAGCCGTGCAAGGCCGCCCAGCTCGGCCGTCCCGTGGCCGGACCCAACCAGACGATCCTGGAGTGCGTCCGCCAGGGCGGCAAGCTCGTGTACCGGGTCCTGCCGTCCTCGGTGACGACGACCCCGGCTCCGACCACGACGGTCGCCGCCGCTGCGGGGGCCGCTGCGGCGCCCACCACCACGGCCAAGTCCGACAAGTGGCCCGAGAAGATCGTGTTCGCTCCGGTGCCGGCCGAGAACGCCACGCTGGCCAACCAGAACTGGGCCCCGTTCGTGCGCGGCCTGGAACGTGAGCTCGGACTGAAGATCGACCAGGTCAACCTCACCGACTACGCCGGTGTGATCGAGGGCCAGGTGTCGGGCAAGGTCGACCTGGCCATGTACGGGCCGTTCTCCTACTACCTGGCCAAGCAGGCCGGGGCGAAGATCGACTCGGTGGCGATCATGGTCAACGCCATCGGTGCGCCCGCCTCCTACCTCGCCTACCTGGTCGCCAAGCCCGACAGCGGCATCCGTTCGATCAGCGACGTCCGCGGCAAGCGGGTCTGCTTCGTGGATCCGGCCTCCACCTCGGGCTACCTCTACCCGGTCGAGGGGCTGCAGGCGGCGGGCATCGACCCGAACAAGGACGTCACCGCCGTGTTCGCCGGCGGTCACGACCGCTCGGCGCTGGCCGTGAAGGCCGGCACCTGCGATGCCGGCTTCGTGTTCGACGACATGTTCGACAAGACCCTCGTCACCTCGGGCCAGCTGCGCCCCGGTGAGCTCAACGTGGTGTGGCGGTCCAAGCCGATCCCCAACTCGCCGCTGGCGGTGAGCACCGAGCTGCCCGCTTCGCTGGTGGCCAAGATCAAGGAGATCGTGCCCAAGATCGACACGCTCTACATCCAGGCCAACCGGCTCTGCAACGGCAACGGCAACACCTGCACGCTCAACGGTGCCGCCAACTCCTGGGTCGTCGCCGGCGACGCCTTCTTCCAGCCCATCGCCGACGTGTGCAAGGCGACGAAGGCGGCCGCCTGCCTGCCGCCCAAGCGCTGAGGCACCCCACGTTCGCCGGGCCGCCGTCCTCCGCCCCCTGAGGGCGGCGGCCCGCGAAGGCGATCCGACCCCCGTCCGCCCCCCGTCCGTCCCCCGTCCGACCTCCCCCGACCGCCCCCCGAACGCCCCCCGACCGCCCCCCGAACGCACCGAGAGAACCACCATGCAGGACACCCCACTCCGAATCGAGGGCCGGGATCCCCGGGACCTCCAGCGCAGCGTCATCGACGTGAGCAACGTCAGCAAGCTGTTCGGCGGGGCCAACCCGGTCCGCGCCCTCGATGACGTGACCGTGTCGATCCCCCGCGGCCAGCTGTGCGTGCTGATCGGCCTGTCGGGGTCGGGCAAGTCCACGCTGCTCCGTCTCCTCAACGGCCTGCACCAGCCCACCTCGGGCACGGTCAAGGTGCTGGGGGTGGACGTGGGCACCTCCCGTGGCGCCGAGCTGCGGGCGCTGCGCCGCCGGGTCGGGTTCGTGTTCCAGCAGTTCAACCTCGTGCCCCGGGCCACGGTGCTCGAGAACGTCCTCACCGGAGCGCTGGGCCGCCTGCGCGGCCCCCGCATCGGCGTGGTCTCCTACAACCGGGTGCTGCGCCGGGAAGCCGCCGCCCACCTCGACCGGGTCGGCCTCGGCGATCGGCTCTTCCAGCGGGCCGGCACCCTCTCGGGGGGCCAGCAGCAGCGGGTCGGCATCGCCCGCATGCTCATGCAGGCGCCCGAGCTCGTGCTCGCCGACGAGCCGGTGGCCTCGCTCGACCCCGAGGCCAGCACGACGATCATGGACCTCCTGTTCGCCGTCTGCCGGGAGCAGAACCTCACCGTGGTCTGCTCGTTGCACCAGATCGACCTGGCCCTCGCCTACGGCAGCCGGATCGTCGGTCTGCGCGACGGGCGGCTCGTGCTCGACGTCGAGGCCGCCTCCCTGTCCCGGGAGGAGGCACTCGCCGTGTACCGCCGGGTCGGCGGCGACACCGCCGATGCCTCGGCCCACCGGATCGACACCCCCTCGGGCTTCGCCCAGCCCGCCCCGGCCCACGCCTGAACACGACATGTCGGCCATCGCCTCGCCCGCCGGAGCGCCCGGCGCCGCCCCTCCGTCGGGGTCATCGGACACCCGTCGCCTCTCCGCCCCCTGGAACGGCCGTCGGATCTCGCTGACCGTCATCGCCGTCGGCGCCCTCGCCGTCTCGATCTGGTCGCTGAGGTTCCTCGAGTTCTCGCCGCTCGGCCTCTACCGGGGGTTACGGGAGTCCACGTACTTCGGCCGGGCCCTGCCACCGGTGTTCGACGATCCGACGGCGCCGATCAGGGTGACGCTCGAGCAGCTCTGGCGGACCTTCGTCATCGCGCTGGCCGGGACCGGGCTGGCGGCCATCATGTCCATCCCGGTGGGGGTGCTGGCCGCCCGCAACACGAGCCCGCATCCGTTCCTGGTCACGCTCTCCCGGGGCTTCATCACCGCCATGCGCGCCATCCCCGACGTCGTCATGGCGGTCGTGTTCGCGGTGGTGCTCCAGATCGGCGAGAAGCCCGGCGTGCTGGCGATCGGCTTCCATTCCATCGGCATGCTCGGCAAGCTGCTCGCCGACCGGATCGAGGAGATCGACGAGGGTCCCCGTGAGGCGGCCACGGCCGCCGGTGCCGGGCGCCTGCAGTCCCTGTGCAGCTCGGTGCTCCCGCAGGTCGGTCCCGGGTACGTCTCGAACCTCATCTACCGGCTCGACATCAACGTGAGGGTCTCGGTGGTGCTCGGCATCGTCGGCGCCGGGGGGATCGGGTTCCTCATCCAGCAGAACATCCGCAACCCGCTCCGCTACCAGATCGGCATCGGCCAGGCGATCCTCGCCGCATTGCTCATCCTGCTGGTGGATCTCGTGTCGAACCGGGTCCGGGCCGTGCTCGAACGGATCGACGTGCAGCTGAGCCGGGAGGCCCGGGAGTCGCTCAGCATCCCCGGCGCCCGGCCCGTCGGGAACCGGATGCGCCAGCCCTGGACCCGCGAGCGCATCACGTTGCGCGTGTTCGGCCTCGTGGCCCTCGGCGGCTGGTTCTACGCGATCCTGTCGGTCGGGCTCCATCCGCTGCGGTTCGTGTCGGCGGTGTGGGGGACCTTCGCCCAGTTCCACCGCTACTTCCCGCCGGACTTCAGCACCCACTGGGACGCACTGAGCTCGGGCCTCGTCGACAGCCTCGCCGTCTCGGTGGCGGCCACGTTCCTCGGCCTCCTCACCGGGGTGCCGTTCGGCTTCCTCGTGGCGCGCGTGACGACCCCGCACCCGGCGATCGGCGCCATCGGCCGCGTCGTCCAGGTGATCCTGCGGTGCATCCCCGACATCGTGGTGGCGCTCGCGCTCATCTCGGCGATCGGTCTGACCACCCCGCTGCCAGGGGCCATCGCGTTGTCGCTCGGCGCCTTCGGGTTCGTGTCCAAGCTGGTGGCGGACAGCCTCGAGGGCATCCCGCGGGGTCCGATCGAAGGCGTCCGGTCGAGCGGTGCCTCCCATGGTCAGGAGGTGGCGGGGGCGGTCGTGCCGCAGGCGGTCCCGTTCCTCGTCGGACACGGGCTCTACGGCTTCGATGTCGTGTTCCGCAGCTCGGTGATCCTCGGCCAGGTCGCCGGCATCGGCATCGGCCGCATCATGCAGGAGTCCTCGGCGCTGCTCGACTACGAGACCCTGGCGGCGGCGATCGTGATGCTCTTCGCCGTCGTGTTCACGGTCGAGCTCGTCGGCTCCCGCATCCGCAAGCTCATCATCTGACCGGGACGCCGATCCACGGCCTCCCGCTCCGTCCCGACCTGACCCCGACCCCCAGCCCGACCCCACCCGAATCCGGAGGATCCCCATGGCGATTCGCATCACCGTCGGTCGGCCGACCGCGTTCCGTTCGGCCGACGAGCTCCTCGAGCACCTCGAGGGCCTCGCCCTGCTCCCCTCCAGTGAGCGTCCCGGGGCGACCTTCACCGAGCTCGACCACGGGCTCCAGACCGCGGCCATCCTCGAACGCGACCATCCCGAGGACCTCGAGCTGCAGATCGCCGGTCTGGTCCACGACGTCGCCCACCCCTGGGACGGGCCCGGCCAGCCCCGGCACGGCGAGATGGGGGCGATCGCCGTGCGAGCCCTGCTGGGGAGCCGGGTGGCGGCACTGGTGGAGGGTCACGTGCCCGCCAAGCGCTACCTCACGACCGTGCGCCCCGAGTACCTCGGCCTGCTGTCGAGCGGGTCGGTGGCGACGCTGAAGGCCCAGGGCGGGATGCTCGACACCGACGAGGTGGCGGCCTTCGAGTCCCGCCCGCACTGGGCGGCGATGGTGGAGCTCCGGTTGGCCGACGACGGGGCCAAGGTGCCCGGTGCCGTGGTCCCCGGCCTCGACCACTGGCGTCCGGTCCTGCGCGCCCTCTGCGCCCGCTGAACGCCCGGTCCGATCAGGGACGCAGGAGCGCACCCAGCATGGCGGCGAACTTGGCGCGGGTCTCGCTCAGCTCGGACTGCGGGTCGCTGTCGGCCACGATGCCGGTTCCGGCGAACAGACGGAGTCGACACGGGTCGGTCGGGTCGACCTGAGCGCTGCGGATGGCGACGGCGAAGGCCCCGTTGCCGGCGGCGTCGACCCATCCGGTGGGGCCGCCGTACCGGCCCCGCTCGGCCCGCTCCAGCTCGGCGATGAGCTGCAGGGCGACTCCCTGCGGATCGCCCCCCAGAGCCGGGGTCGGATGGGTGGCGGCGACCAGTTCGAGCACCGACGGGGGCGGGCTGCTGAGTCGCCCTTCGACGACGGTGCCGAGGTGGTGCACGTTGGCCAACGTGACGATGGACGGCTCGGGCTCGGCGTCGATGTAGGAGCACTGGGGCAGGAGCCGGTCGATCAGCCAGTCGATGGTGATGGCGTGCTCGTGGCGGTTCTTGGTGGAGGCCAGGAGCTGGGCGGCGTTGCGCTGGTCGACGGCCGGGTCGGCCGAGCGGGGAACGGTGCCGGCCAGCGGGTGGGCCCGGACGACGTCGCCGTGGCGGGCGACGAGCAGCTCGGGTGACGCGCCCAGGAACCCGCCCACGCAGAACACGATGGCCGGGGGGAAGGTCGCCTTCAGCCGCTCGATCACCACCGCCGGATCGATCGGTGCGTCGGTCTCCAGGTGCAGCTCACGGGCCAGCACGACCTTGCGAAGCACCCCCGCCCGGATGCGGCGCACCGCCTCGGCCACGATGTCGTCGCGCCAGACCTCGGGCGCGAGCACCGAGTGCAGGCGGTAGTCGGTCGGCTCGGCGGCGGCCGGCACGGGCCGGGCGAGCGTGGTGCCGACGAGGTCCATGGCGTCGTCGTCGGTGAGCGTCCCGTCGAGGACGGTGAGCCAGCGCAACCCGTCGCCGTCGCGGCCGACGGCCACGGCCGGCACCACGAGCTCGCCGGGGGCGTCGGGGGCGAAGGGGAGCGCGGTGAAGGCGACCGGTCCGCTGCCCGGGACCCCGAGGTCGTCGTCGCCGACGAGCGCGGCCAGCGCTGCCTGGGCGGCCCGGGCCCCGGCGGGGGCGGGCCGTTCCAGGGGGATCCGGGCGCACTCGCCGACGCCGGCGAGGGCGAAGCGGTCGCGGGACCACAGCAGCCCGCTGCGGGCGCCGAGGGCGATCGGATCGATGCCGGCATCGAGGCGGACGGTCCTGGCGCGCACGGAGGTCCAGACTACGGGCGATACTGGTCAACGATGCTCCGAGTCGTCACCGCCGAGCTCGACCATCCGCCGTCGCGCGTCTACCCGGTGCTCGCCGACCTCGGGAGCTACGCCGAGTGGATGCCGCTCGTGCACCGGGTCGAGCCCGCCGACCCGGCGGTGGCATCGATCGACGAGGCCGTTCCCGCCTGGCTCGTCACCCTCCGGGCCCGGATCGGGCCCCTGGCCCGCGCCAAGCGCCTCCGCATGGTGCGCACGGTGGCCGAGGCGCACGAGCACGTGCGCTTCGAACGGGCCGAGACCGACGGCCGGAGCCACTCGGCCTGGATCATGGACGGCACGGTGGCCGCGAGCGACCGCTCCCGGAGGAGCAGCGTCCGGATCGAGCTGCGTTACGAGGGCGGGCTCTGGTCGGGGGCCCTCGATGCCCTGCTCGGCTCCTCGATCGACGACGCCGTCGACGGGCTGCGTCGGCGGGTCGAGCGTGGCTGACCTCGTCGCCCTCGATCTTCCCGGCGGTGCCGACTTCGTACGCGCGCTGATCACCTGCTGGGATGCCGGCGACGCGGTGGCACCGATCGACCCCCGGCTCCCCGACGCCGAACGCCGTCTCGTGCTCGACGCCCTGCGGCCGTCGTCGCTCATCGGCCCCGATGGCCGGCGATCACCGCTCCCCGGAGGAGCGCCCGTCGAGCCCGGCGACGCCGTCGTGCTCGCCACGAGTGGCACCACCGGGCGCCCCAAGGGCGTCGTGCACACGCACGCCTCCGTGGCCGCCTCGGCCCGGGCCACCAGCGCCGCGCTGGAGGTCGATCCAGCGGCCGACCGGTGGCTCGCCTGCCTCCCGCTGGCCCACATCGGTGGCCTGTCGGTGGTGCTGCGCTCCCTCGTAACGGGCACCCCGGTCGAGGTGCACGACGGGTTCCGCGCCGACGCCGTGATCGCCGCCGCCCGCGACCGCGGGGCCACCCTCACCTCGCTCGTCACCCGGGCACTCGCCCAGGTCCCGGCCTCCCTGTTCCGGCGGGTGCTCATCGGCGGGGCGGCCCCGCCCCCGGACCGCCCGGCCAACGTGATCGCCACCTACGGCATGACCGAGACGGGGTCGGGCATCGTCTACGAGCGCACCCCCCTCGACGGCGTCGAGCTGCGCATCGACGCCGACGGGCAGATCTGGGTGCGCGGTCCGATGCTGCTGCGCTGCTACCGCGACGGCACCGACCCGAAGGACGCCGACGGCTGGTTCCCCACCGGCGACCTGGGCTCCTTCGCTCCCGGCGACGGCCGTCTCATGGTGCACGGCCGGGCCGGCGACGTGATCGTGACCGGTGGCGAGAAGGTGTGGCCCGAGCGGGTGGAGGCGGTGCTGCGCACCGTGCCCGGCGTCGCCGATGTGGCCGTCGTGGGCCGCGCCCACCCCGAGTGGGGGCACGAGGTGGTGGCCGTGGTGGTGCCCGGACCGGACGGGCCGCCGACCCTCGACGCCCTGCGCGGCGCCGTGCGCGGGACCCTGCCCGTGTGGTGCGCACCCCGGGCGGTGGTCGCCGTGGCCGGTCCGCTGCCCCGCACCGGTCTGGGCAAGCTCCGACGAGGCGTGCTCGCCGGGCACGTCGCCCCAGCACCGAGCCCACGGTGACCCGGGGGGCCATCGTGCCGTGCCGCCCTGCGCCGCCTCCCACCAGCGCCCGCCCGCTGCGTTCCGGAGGGCGGCCGCACCGACACGGGCGGCTCCGACGCGGCGCTTCGCACCGGAGTTGACCATGCACCTCGAATCAATCGCCATCATCGTCGACGACTACGACGCCGCCATCAGCTTCTTCGTCGGCGCGCTCGGCTTCGAGCTCGTCGAGGACACCGCATCGCTGACCAACGACGGCCGACCCAAGCGCTGGGTCGTGGTGCGGCCAACCGGTGCCCAGACGTCGATCCTGCTCGCCCGGGCCGATGGCGAGCGTCAGCGGGGCGCGGTCGGCGACCAGTTCGCCGGCCGGGTCGGCCTGCTGCTGCGGGTCGACGACTTCGACGCCGCGCTCGACCGCATGCGAGCCCACGGTGTGGCGCTCCACGGGGAACCGCGCGTCGAGCCCTACGGCCGCGTCGTGGTGTTCAGCGACATCGCCGGGAACCGGTGGGACCTGCTGGGTCCCTGACCTCAACCGCCCGCCCGTCTTCAGGGGCCGACCTGGTTCACCCGTGAACCCAATTGGGTGCACGAGTGAACCAGGTCGACGTCGGAGTCGGTGCGGCGACGAGGAGCGTCACCGATGCGGGTGGTCCGCCAGTGCCGACGCCAGGGTGCGACGCCCCATCGCCTCCATGGCCGGCCGGTCGCCCGATCCTGCAGCGATGGCGAGACCGAGGGCCATGGCCCAGCCCCGACCCCGGGCCCAGGTGTCGGGGCCGACGCCCGCCGCGATGCGCATCCGCTCCCGGTGCGAGGGTGAGTCGGGGAAGAGCATCCACGCCACGGCGAGGTCGGATGCGATGTCGCCGGCGCAGAGGTCACCGAAGTCGATCACGCCAGCGAGGCGGCCGTCGGCATCGAGGAGGAGGTTCGCCGGGTGCAGGTCACCGTGCAGCCACCGCGGCACCTCCTGATCATCGGCGCGCAGATCGATGACCTCCGCCCAGCGCGCCCGGACCAGCCCGGCATCGATGCCCCCGAGCGTGGCGAGCGCGGCACGCAGGAGGTCGTCGCGCTCGTGGAGGTGGACGCCCCGGAACGGATTGCGCGGCGCGTCCTTCGGCGCCGGCCGGTGCATGGCGGCGAGGAATGCCCCGACGTCGTCGGCCAGCTCGGCCCGGTGGGGCCCGGGCCGATCCAGTGCCATCGTGCCCGGCACCCATTGGCAGATGCTCCACGGCCACGGGTACCGCCCGTCGGGTGCACCGGGGCGGACGGGCGTGGGCACCGGAACGGGGAGCGATCCGGCCAGGGACGGGAGCCACCGCTGCTCGTTGAGGATCAGCGGCACGCCCAGCTCGCGGTGGGGGAGCCGGACGGTGAGCTCGTCACCCAGCCGGAACATCACGTTGTCCCACCCGCTCGACAGTGGCGCGATCGCCAGGTCGGCGAGGTCGGGATGCTGGGCCCTGATCAGCTCGCGTACGAGGTCGGCGTCGATGATCATGGCGCTGACTCGGCGACGCGGCCGGCTTCCACGTGCCAGCGCTTCGTCACGCGGACCGATTCCAGCAGCCGCCGGTCGTGGCTCACGAGCAGCAGCGTGCCCGGGTAGCGGTCCATCGCCGACTCGAGCTGCTCGATGGCGGGGAGATCGAGGTGGTTCGTC
>JBIKWW010000326.1:0-4549 GCA_044356125.1 Acidimicrobiia bacterium | reverse complement strand
GGGGCGGGGCGGGATCCGCCCCGCCCCCGACGGTCGATGCTCAGCCGATCAGCGGCCGAAGTCCAGGGCGGTGCCCTTGATCAGGTAGAGGCCGGAGAAGTTGGCCCGCTTGAGGTCGTAGCCGCTGCCGTTCCACTGGCTGGCGGTGACCCGGGAGTTGCACACGGCGACGTACGGGGCCGGCGCGCTGGCGCACTCGAGTGGCGTGGAGCCGAAGGACTGG
The DNA here is from genome assembly GCA_044356125.1 of Acidimicrobiia bacterium. Lineage (GTDB taxonomy): Bacteria > Actinomycetota > Acidimicrobiia > Acidimicrobiales > JANYDT01 > JBIKWW01. The sequence goes on along the minus strand of JBIKWW010000326.1, from coordinate 4,326 downwards.
CCCCCCTTGGTCTTGGCGAACGCGTCCTCGAGGGCCTGGGCGGTCAGCGAGTCGGGCTTGCCGTCGGCCACGATGCTGCCGTAGGCCCAGATGTTCATGATGCCGAGGAAGCCCTGCGTGGCGAAGCCCTTGAACATCTCGGCCTTGGCGCCGTACTTCTCGGACTTGGCCAGGTAGATCTTGGACTGCTCCTGCAGGAGGCCCTTCAGGTTGGCGGTCTGGGTGATGGGGGCGGCACCGATGAAGTAGATGCCCTTGGCGAGATCGCCGAACTCCTTGGCCTTCACGTCATCGGTGCAGGCGCCCGACAGCACCAGCGGGATCTTGGCCGGGGTCCAGCCGAGCTTGCCCAGCGACGACACGAGGCTCCAGCAGTCGGCGCCCTGGCCGGAGTAGACGATCACGTCCGGCTTGAAGTCGAGCACCTGCTGGGCCTGCGGGGTGACGTCGGCCGTGCCCGGCAGGATCGGCACGCCGATGTGCTGCAGGTTGGGCTTGGTCAGTGCAGCGGTGTTGTCCTTGGCCGTCGTCGTGCCGTTCAGCACGTTCAGCGGCTTCTTCTCGAGGTCGTGGTAGCAGAACACGCCGGGGGGCGTGTTCGCCCACGGCACGGCCACGCGGTTGCCCTTGAGGTCGTTGGTGGCGAACTCGACGAGCCCGGTGTGCACACCGAGGCAGCCGCCGCCGCCGCCGATGGCGTACGTGCCGGGGCTGGTGAAGTCGGCGGGCGAGATCGGCGTGCCGACGATCACGGGGATCTTGGCGGCGTTGTAGGTGGCGAAGTGGTTGCCGAAGAAGTTCAGCGTCGAGTAGACGGCGAAGGGCTTCTTGGCAGCCAGTTCGTTGGCGCACTTGGTCGAGTCGGCCGGGTTGATCGCCATCGAGCAGATCTCGAGCTTGATCGGGCGACCGGGCTTTCCGGCGGCGAGGTCGGCGCCGATGCCGCCGAGCTCCTCGTTGATGTACTTCTCGGCCGCCTGGGCGGCGATGCGGTACTCGGGGAACGAACCGGCCGGGTCACCCTCGGGGTTCTGGACGCCGATGACGATGGGCGAGCCGGAGGCCTTCAGCGGCTTGGACTCGGCGCAGCGGATCGCCTGGGCGACCCAGCCGGCGCCGACGCCGTTCTCGGCGTCGAGAGACGTGTCGGGCTTGGCCGCGCACGGGTTGGCGGCTGCGGCGGGCGTAGCGGCCTTGGTCGTCGGGGCGGCGGCCTTGGTCGTGGGCGTCTTGGCTGCCGTCTTCTTGGTGGTCCTCGTGACGGCCGAACCGGTCACCGACGGGGCCAGGAGCCCTGCGGTGACGGCCGTGATGGCGACGAGTCCGAGAGCGGACCTTCGGTTGGTCATGCTTCCCCCTGTGAGGAGTGTTGGGTGTCGGCGTGGGGCCGGTGGGTGAACGTTGCCCGACCCGTCTCAGGACGTGACTGGCGACACAAGCAGTCAAGCAGCGCTGGAGCACTAGTGCAAAACTCACCACGCGATCAGTTATCCACGTTCGCCGGGCAGCGGCGGCCGCCGAACCCCGTTCCGGCCCCGTGTACACGTGGAATTGACCGACGGAGTAGTTTCGCCCTTCGCCGGGCGCTGTGGCCCATGTCACGGTACCGGCGGAGTCCGATCACCACCCCGGGGAGCAACCGTGACCGATCGCTGGATCACCGACTGGACGCCGAGCGTCCGCTGGCCGCACTACACCAGGGCCAACTCGGGCGAGGTGCTGCCCACGCCGGCGAGCCCGCTCGGCCAGCAGTTCACCTGGGAGAACGGGATCGTCCCCGGTTGGCGAGACGGGTACGTGATCGGCGGCTGCACCACGCTCGACGAGTACACCGACCATCCGCCGGCCACCTGCGGCTTCTTCGGCGGGTACTTCTACATCAACCTCTCGAACGTGCGGATGCAGGGTGCCCGAAACCCTGCCCTCACCGTCGAGCAGCTCGACCTCGCCTTCTTCGGCGAGCACCCCGACGTGCCGCCCTACGTGGCCGACCCCCGCGACGACCGCCCCGATCTCGCCCCCCGCATCCTCGAGCGCATGGGCTGGGTGATGACGGCGGCCACCTTCCCCGAGATCGACGCCGAACGGGAGCAGACCCGCGCCCTGGCCGCCAACCGGCCGGACCTGGCTTCGCTGTCCGACGCCGAGCTCGTCGCCTACGCCCGCTCCACCCAGCCCCTGCTGGGCAAGCTCTTCGAGAGCCACACGATCACGTCGGGCTCCTCGGGCATCGCCCCCGGCGTGCTCGCCGCCATCGGCGCCGCCGTGGGTGATCCCACCATCGCCATGACGATCCTGGCCGGCATCGGCGACGTCGACTCGGCCGAGCCGAGCTACGCCATGTGGGAGCTGTCCCGCCAGGTCCGCGCCTCGGCCGAGCTGACCGCCCTGTTCGATGCCGGTGTGGCCGGGCTGCTCGACCGGCTCTACGCCGCCGCCGAGGGCGGCTCGGCCGATGCCCGGGCCTTCCTCGTGGCGGGTCGCGCCTTCCTGCAGGAGTTCGGCTCCCGCGGGCCCAACGAGTGGGAGATCAGCGCCGACACCTGGGGCACGGATCCGTCGATCGCCCTGGCCGCCATCGACCGCGTCCGCCTGCAGTCCGACGACGAGTCGCCCCGGGCCCGCAACGCCCGCCGGGCCGCCGAGCGCCAGGCCACCATCGAGGCCGTGCGGGCCAAGCTGGCCGAGATCGGCAACGACGAGCTGACCGGAACCTTCGAGGCGGGCCTCGTGGCCGGCAACCAGATGGCCTTCCGGGAGCGGACCAAGACCAACATCATCCGCGCCGTGCACGAGGGCCGGCTGGCGTTCCGGGAGCTGGCCCGGCGCCACACCGAGGCGGGCCACCTGGCCGATCCCCGCCACATCTTCATGCTGCTCGACGCCGAGCTGGAGCGCTTCGTCGAGGATCCAGCGTCCTTCCGCCAGACGCTGGCCGACCGGTACGCGCAGTGGGAGGAGCTCTGGGACCTCGAGCCGCCGTTCTTCATCGTCGACGGCCAGGTGCCGCCGCTGTCGCAGTGGCGCCGGCGCACCGAGAGCACGGCGCCCAAGGCCCAGGCCGGTGAGGTGCTCACCGGGGTGGCCGGCTGCCCCGGCGTGGTCCGCGGCACGGCCCGCATCGTCACCGACCCCTCCGATCCCGGCGCGCTCGACGCCGGCGACATCCTCGTGGCCCCCATCACCGATCCCGCCTGGACGCCGCTGTTCATGGCCGCCGGCGGCGTGGTCGTCAACGTCGGCGGCCAGATCAGCCACGCCATCATCGTGAGCCGGGAGCTGGGCCTGCCCTGCGTCGTGTCGGTCACCGACGCCACCGTGCGGATCCCCGACGGTGCCCTCGTGGAGGTCGACGGCACCAGCGGCACCGTCACCGTGATCGAGGTCCCGTCGCAATGAAGCCCTTCCGCTTCGGGGTGCAGTCCTACGCCGCCGACTCCGCCGCCGACTGGCGCAACCAGGCCCGGGGGGCCGAGTCCCTCGGCTACTCGGCGTTCCATCTGGCCGACCACGTGATCGGGCCCGGCCCGGCGCTGGCCGCCACCAACCACCCCGTGCAGAACCTCGCTGCCATCCCCGCCATGGCCGTCGCCGCCGAGGCCACCAGCACCATCAAGGTCGGGTGCCGGGTGCTGTGCACCGACTACCGCAACCCCGTGATCCTGGCCAAGGAGCTGGCCACGCTCGCCCTCTTCAGCGACGGTCGGCTCGAGGCGGGGCTGGGGGCGGGCTGGCTGCAGGGCGAGTACGAGGCGATCGGCATCCCCTTCGACCCCCCCGGGGTCCGCATCGACCGATTCGAGGAGACGCTGCGGGTCGTGCGGGCGTGCTTCGGCGACGGGCTCGTCGAGGTCACCGGCGACCACGTCCACGCCGTCGGCTTCGAGGGCGTCCCCAAGCCCCCCGTGGCCCCGGTGCTCATGATCGGCGGCGGCTCGCGTCGGATCCTGGGCATCGCCGGCCGCGAGGCCGACGTCGTCAGCATCAACTTCGACAACAGCTCCGGCAAGATCGGGCCGGCCGGCGTGGGATCGGGCACGGCCGCCGGCACCCAGCAGAAGATCGACTGGATCCGGGCCGGTGCCGGCGACCGCTTCGATGCCATCGAGATCGAGATCGGTGCGTACTTCACCGTCGTCACCGACCACCGCGACCGCACGCTCGGGGCCATGGCCCCCATGTTCGGCCTCTCCGCCGAGGAGCTCGGCCGCCATCCCCACGCGCTGATCGGCTCCGTCGACGCCATCTGCGAGCAGCTCGTCGAGCGCCGTGCGTCCTACGGCATCTCCTACGTGACCGTCGGCCGGTCGGTGATGGAGGCCTTCG
>JBIKWW010000325.1:0-4557 GCA_044356125.1 Acidimicrobiia bacterium | reverse complement strand
GTCGAGCCCGGCGTCGAAGATCCGGTAGCGGCCCTTCCCCTGTCGCTTGGCCGCGTACATGGCCACATCTGCGTTGCGGAGCAGTTCGTCGGCTTCCTGGGTACCTGTGCTGACCGCGACGCCGATGCTGCAGTTGAGCTGCACCCGTCGGCCCGAGATGGTCATGGGCGCGGCCAACCCGGATTCGATGCGGGCGGCGATCTCGGTGGCGGCGACGTGGTCACGGTCGGGCAGCACCACGGCGAACTCGTCGCCGCCGATCCGGGCCACGAGGTCGCCGCCGCGGACCGATGCGAGGAACCGCTGCGCGGCACGGACCAGGACCTCGTCGCCGGCGGCATGGCCCAACGTGTCGTTGATGGTCTTGAAGTCGTCGAGATCGATGAGCAGCACCGACGAGGGGGTCTGTTCGAGGATCTCGGAGAACAGCGCCCGATTGGCCAGGCCGGTCAGCGGATCGTGGGTGGCCTGGTGGCGGAGCGACTGCTCGAGGCGGGCCAGCGTGCCGAGTGGGCTTCCGAGCTGCCCGTTCTGGAGCCCGTGGGAGATCTGGGCGGCGAACCGCCCGACGACTCGTCGCTCCTCGGCGCTGAACCCGGCGGACCGGTCGTGGCGGTCGGCGAGGACGAGGAGGCCGGGTACCGATCCGGAGGCCCCGAGCGGGGCGACGAGGGCCGTGTCCGCGCCGAGTTGATCGAGCAGGTGCCGCGCGCCGCCTTGCGCGCCGATCCGGTGGACGGCTGCCACCTGGTCCGGCATCCAGAGGGGGGTCCAGACGGGCGCGGCCGTCTCCCGGGGGCCGCGCCGGGTGGAGCCGACCTCGATGCGCCACCATCCGTCGTCGGGTCCCCGGTCGACGGCGATGGCCGCGTAGCCGGCGCGGAACGCCCCGCAGGCACGCTCCAGCATCTCGGCGAGCGCCTGCTCGACGTCGGGGTTGCGGGCGAGCGTCTCGGCCGTCTCGTGGAGGAACTCGGCGGTGGTGCGGAGCCGGTGCTCGGCGAGCACCTGGCGACCGGCGACGACGATGGCGGCGAGGGGGATCGCGGCGAACCCCGCCGCCACCGGGCTGACCGTGACCACGATGGCCGCCAGCACGGCGAGCGAGGCCACGGCCATCGCGGTGGTCCCGGCTCCGGCGACCTGCGGGACGACGTCGCGCAGCGCCGAACGCAGCGCCGCGCGAAACGGCGCTGCCGTCGGGGCCGTACGGGCCGGCGAGCGCGACAGCGCAGTGGCGAGCACGGTCGCCAACGGGCGCAGCGGTACCGAGACGGCCACGGCCGTCAGCACGGCGAACCACAGCCGGTCCGCATCCGGTTCGGCGCCGGCCAGGGCGCGGGTCACGGCGATCGTCGCCGTGACGGTCAGGGCGGCGCAACCGATGTGGAACGCCGCCCGCACGGGCGTCACCCGGCGGACCGCCGCGCAGACCGCCGACGCCAGGACGGCGATGAGGACGAAGGGGATCGGGGCCAGGAAGGCGAGCCCGGGGACCAGGTAGACCTCGCGGACCGAGAACGACCGCCTGCCGAGCCTGGTGCGGACCGGCATCCGGGTCAGCTCTGCGCCGATGGCAACCGGCAGCAGGATCCACCACGGGACCCCGACCGGCAGGACGGCCAGGGCGGTCGTGTCCCGGCCGACGACCACTGCGCCGATGGCGCCGAGGCCCAGCAGCGCCGCGTCGAGCACCCAGACGGCGGTGTCGGGTGCACGGTCGGAGGGGGCCTGCGGTGCCGCTCGGCGCTCGGTCGGAGAGGGCGGGGTCACGGGGAGGGCAAGGTGCTCGGGGCGTTCGGATGGTCGCCGCGTGCCGCCGACGGGTCCGGGCGGCGACCTCCGGAACCCGATGTGCGGCTTGTGACCTCCCAGAGTGTTCATCGACCGTTGGGGACTGGCCTCATCAGGGTTGATGAACGCCCCGGAGCCCGTCCCGCCAACGGTTCGGGGGGCTCGCTCCGGTGGGTCGACCGACCCTCCACCGCCGAGCGCGAGAATCCTGGGTGATGCCCGAGGCTCCACAGCTGCCGCCGCCGCGACGCGTCCTCGTCGTGACCGCCCATCCCGACGACGTCGACTTCGGCGCCGGCGGGACCGTCGCCACCTGGACCGACGCCGGCGTCGAGGTCGTCTACTGCATCGTGACCGACGGTGACGCGGGCGGGTTCGATCCGACCGTTCCCCGTTCCGACATCGGGGCCATCCGGCGTGCCGAGCAGACGGCCGCGGCGAAGGAGGTCGGGGTGGAGGAACTGCACTTCCTCGGCTATCCCGACGGGCGCGTCGAAGCCTCCCTGGAGCTGCGACGCGACATCTCCCGGGTGATCCGACGGGTGCGACCCGATGCCGTGATGTGCCAGTCGCCGGAGCGGAACTGGGCCTCGGTCTACGCCAGCCATCCCGACCACCGGGCCGCCGGCCAGGCGGCCATCGACGCCGTGTACCCCGACGCCCGGAACCCGTTCACCTTCACCGAGCTGGTCGAGCGGGAGGGCCTCGACGCCCACACCGTCGCGCAGGTATGGGTCATGGGCGGGCCGGGGCCCAACCGCTGGGTGGACACGACCGTCCAGTTCGAACGCAAGATCGCCGCCCTGCTGCGCCACGAGAGCCAGCACATCGACCCGGTGGCCATGCGTCAGCGCGTCCGGACCTGGAACGAGACGATCGCCCGGTCCGGCGGTCTCGCCGAAGGCTCGACGGCGGAGGCGTTCCTGGTCCTCGACAGCCGCTGAGGATGGACGCCCCGCTGGCCGCGCAGGCGGCCGTGACGGTCGCCGTCGTCGGGCTGGCCGCCGTCCTGCAGCGTCTCTCGGGCTTCGGGTTCGCTCTGCTCGCCACTCCCCTGCTGGCCTTCGCCATGCCCGTGCAGGACGCCGTCGTGGTGCTCGCGCTCGCCTCGCTCCCGACGCTGGCCCTGAACTGGGCCGAGCTCGGCCGCCATGCCGACGGCCGCCAGATCCTCCGCCTCGCCGGGTGGGCGGTCCCGGGAATGCCGCTCGGATTGTGGGTGCACCACGTGGTGTCCGATCGCGTGATGCGCCTCGTGCTCGCCGTGACGATCCTGGCGGCGACCCTGATCCTGGTGTCGGGTGTGCGGATCCGCACCCACCGGATCGCCGCCGCCGACGCGGTGGCCGGGTTCGTGTCCGGCCTGCTCAACACCAGCACCGGAACGAACGGGCCGCCGCTGGTGCTGACGCTGTCGGGTCAGGACCTTCCGCCGGATCAGATGCGCGCCACGCTGGCTGGGACCTTCGGGCTGTCGGCGGTGGTGGCCATCGCCTTGTTCGTCGCGGACGGCCTCGTCGACGGCCGCATCCTGCTGCTCGCCGGGTGCGGTCTGCCGCTCATGCTCGTCGGCCGTCGCCTGGGAGCAGTGCTGGCCGGGCGTCTCGGCGCGGACCAGTACCGCCGTCTCACCTACGGGCTGCTGGTGGCGACGGCGGTGTCGAGCGGGGTCCGGGCCCTGGTCTGAGCCCTGGTCCGGGCCCTGGTCTGAGCCCTGGTCCGGGCCCTGGTCTGAGCCCTGGTCCGGTTCCTGACCGGAGCCCGTTCCCGGCCAGGCCCTTCCGGCTCAGTTCCGGGGCACCTCGAGCCAGGACTTGCCCTTGTCGACACGCACGTCGCCGGGCAGGCCGAGCACCCGCTCGCCGAGGATGTTGCGCATCACCTCGGAGGTGCCGCCCTCGATCGAGTTCGCCCGGCTGCGGAGGAAGGCCCGCTGCGGGGTGGACACGTCCATCGCGTGCTCCGGGCGGCGCATCGAGTAGTCGCCGTACAGCATGCCGGCCGGACCCATGAGATCGACGCAGAAGCTGTAGATGTCCTTGTTGAGCTCGGCGCTGGCCAGCTTGCCCGTGGACCCCTCGGGGCCGGGCACGCCCGCCTTGCGGTTCGACGAGGCACGGATGTTGGTGAGGCGGGCCGCCTCGGCCCGCACCCACAGCGACATCAGCTGGTCGCGCAGGGCCGGATCATCGTGGCCGTGGTCCTTCCAGAGCTTGACGGCGAGGGCGATGGCGCCCGACCCCCGGGGAGCGACGCCGCCACCGATCGAGACCCGCTCGTTCATCAGTGTCGTCAGCGAGACCCGCCAGCCGTCACCGACGGCCCCCATCCGCTCGGCGTCGGGGATGCGGACGTCGGTCATGAAGATCTCGTTGAACTCGGCATCGCCGGTCATCTGGCGCAGCGGACGGACCTCCACGCCGGGGCCGTGCATGTCGATGACGAAGTAGCTGAGGCCCTTGTGCTTCTCGGCCTTCGGATCGGTCCGGGCGACGAGCATGCCCCACCGGGCGAGGTGGGCGAGGGTCGTCCAGACCTTCTGGCCGTTGACGATCCACTCGTCGCCGTCACGCACCGCCGACGAAGCCAGTCCGGCGACATCGGAACCGGCTCCCGGCTCGGAGAAGAGCTGGCACCAGACCTCCTCGCCGGTGAACAGCGGGCGCAGGTAGCGCCGCTTCTGCTCTTCGCTGCCCCACGTGTAGACGGTCGGGGCGCCCATGCCGTGGCCGATGGGGTTGGCGAACACGGGGTTCGGTGCGC
>JBIKWW010000324.1:0-4575 GCA_044356125.1 Acidimicrobiia bacterium | reverse complement strand
ATCCGCAACGCACGCACCACCGGATCAAGCTGATAGTCGTCGATCGAGATCCCCGAACGGAACGGAGACTGCAACGCCTTCGAGTCCGCGCTCGTCACCGCACTCCAGCGAACGGCGTCGAGGAACGCATCCAGAAGGTCAGGATCGTCGAACTCGCCTGACCTCGGCGTGGGCAGGGTCTCCTTCGTCAGCACCCGAGTGGCCGGCTCCACCTCCCACACCAGCTCGGCCGTGTCGCCATGGCCGCCATCATCGACCGACACCAACGAGACGAGGTGCTGCACCCCGTGCACACCCCGCAGCGGATCGGGATCCAACGCCGAGGGGATCACCTCGGTGACCACCCAATGCCGCCCCCTGGCCTCCACCAGCTGATTCAGCTCCGGCACCACCGCCGTCACCGCCCAGCTCATCCGTCCGTCCCCCCGCGCACGGCCCGAGAGTACGCGCCTCGGGGCAGGCAAGCCACGTCCCGCCGGTCGCTGGTGATCCCCTGAACCGTAGCTCCCGAGGAAGTCGCTGTCCGGTCCCGAGCCCAGTGCGCGTCCATGGCGCGGCCCGATGGTCCGTGACCCGGCAGGCGGCTCCGACAGCACCGCGAACTCCGCCGCGAGGGGAGCTGCCATCCCACCGGGGCTTCCGTCGATGATACGACCGCCGCGCACGGTCCTCCCCACCCGGAGCCCGGCCGTTCGGAGCATCGGCGGCTCCGGCAAGGGACGCCCGATGGGGGCCGGGGGCACACCCAGGGCCCCGTGCCGGCGGCTTGCGGTGGCCGTGGTGCTACCGGTGGTCGCCGACCCGTTCGAGCACGGCGGCCCCGGCGGCAACGCCCGAGAGCACGGCTCCCTCGACCCTGGCGCCGCCGAACGCGTCGCCGGCGAACACCAGCGAGCCGGCGCCGGCCGACGCCACCAGGCAGCGCTCGGCGACCGGCGACACGGGGCGGGCGTAGCGCCATCGCTTCACCTGCACCACGTCCGGCACCGCACCGGCGAGGAACGGCCCGGCCATGGGGAGCAGCTCGGCGAGCACGGCGTCATCGCTCGATCCCCACAGACGGGTCGAGGCCTCGTCGTCGGCATGGAAGGTCAGCGCGCTGACGGTCGAGAGGCCCTTCGCCCGGTTGTCCCCGATGAAGGAGAACGGGTGCCCCGCCGGGGCCCCGGGGAGCACCTGCACGGCACCGGCACCGGGGAGGGAGACCTCGTCCCCGAAGACGACGAGGAGGGCGAGGCACGGCGCGTACCGGACGGCCTGCAACGTCGAACGATCGGTCGCGTCGAGACGCACCGACGGACCGAGCAGGTCGAGGGTCTGGGGGACGGGAGGCGTCACGACCACGTCGGTGGCGCTCCACGTGCGGTCCTGCGCGGTGACCGCCATGGCATCGCCGATCACCTCGACGCCGTCGACCCGTGCATCGAGGACCACCTCGACCGTGTCGGGGAGCAACGACGCCAGATGCTTGGCCAGCGCGTTCATGCCACCGGTGATCACGTAGCGCGGGTGGCCATCGGGGGACGACCCGAACCCGTGGCACCAGATCCTCGCCAGCCCGATCGACGCCCACTCGTCGACCATCGCGGCGAACGCCTCGTCGCGAGCCGTGAAGAACTGGGCGCCGTGGTCGAGGACGGCGCGCCCGACGGGGGTCTCGAAGCGCCGCGTGGCCATGCGCCCACCGACGGACCGCCCCTTGTCGATGAGCACGACCCGCCGACCGGCCCGTCCGAGCACACCGGCGGCGTTGAGCCCGGCCAACCCTGCGCCGATCACGACGACGTCGGCACGGTGCTGCGGCATCGGGTGATTCTCGCCCAGGGAGCCGCCAACGGCGATCGCCGCGGTCGTCGGGCACTGCGACCCCACGCCGGGGGACCCGGCTCCGTACCGGCTCAGTGCCGAAGGGCCAGGTCGACCGTCACCGCCCGGTGGTCGCTGATGGCCAGCAGGTGGGCCTGCGCCGCCGTCACGGCGAAGCGCCCGGCGTTGCGGCGGTCGATGAGCACGTGGTCGATCGACAACCGCGGCGACGGGGCGGGGAAGGTCGCCAGCCCGGCTGTCAGCGCCGTCCACCGGGTGGTGATCCTCGGGATCGGTCCGGGGAGGTTGCAGTCGCCCATCAGCACGACGGGACGGCCCGCGGCGATGGCCGACAGGGCCCCGGCCAGGCGCCGGATCTGCACCACGTTCCAGCCGGGCACGAACGACAGGTGCACGCCGGCCACCACGATCGAGGCTCGCCCAGACCCCCCGCCGTCGAGGGTGATCTCGGCGGCGACGGCCACCCGGGGCTCGTCGCGCAGCAGGATCCAGCGCCGCACCGACGGGACGTAGACGGGCGAGCGCACCGGGGCGGCGGCCAGGGCGATGCGGTGCCACCGCTCGACCGGCCGGCGGGACAGCAGCGAGATCCCGTACCGGGGCGACACGCCGTCGGACCCGGCGATCCCGCTGCCGGTGGCCTCGTGCCCGGCCGAGGCCGTCCAGGCCCCGCCGGGTTCACCGGTGATGGCGGGCATGAAGCGCCAGTGCTCGAACCCCGCCGCGGCAGCGATGGCGGCCGTCTGATCGATGGCGTTGCTCCGGGGCTGGAAGGCGTCGACCTCCTGCAGGGCGACCACGTCCGCGCCGAGCGAGGCGATCGCTGCCGCCATGCGGTCGTCGTCGACCAGACCGTCGGCGAGGGAACGGCCGTGGAGGATGTTGACCGTCGCCAACCGGAGCAGCGGAGCCTGGACCACGGTCACGATCCTGCCCCCTGGACCGATGCGGTGCCGTAGCAGGCGGCCTCGAAGTCGGCCAGGAACCCGGCGAGTTGCGCGCCGTCGGCCACCCGGTGGTCGATGGTGACACGCAGCTCGACCGTCGTGACGACGGCCACGACGCCGTCGCGCACGATCGGCAGCGGTCGGCGGGCGCCCACCGAGCAGACGACGGCGCACCGGGTGAAGGGGATGAGCGGCACCTGCGCGGCCGGGAGACCGAAGCGGTCGACGCTGGAGATCAGCGCCGCCCCGAAGGGCGCACCGGGCACCCCGAAGGCACCCACTCCGAACCCGGCCACCACCAGCGAGGCCACCCGCAGGAGCGGCCGACCGACCACGACCGGAGTCCGTTCGATCAGCGAGGTCGCCAGGCTGAGCCAGCCCCGGCCCGACCGCGCCGACCGCACCGCCGCCACCAGGGCCCGCTGGAACGCTCGGGGATCGAGGGTGTCGGCGTCGTCCACCACGGCCATGCGCAGCTCGGCGTCGGCGGCGACGGCGAAGGTCACCCGGACCCGTCGATGGGCCCGGATCCCCCACAGGGCGACGCGGCGGTTGAGCACCGGGTGGGCACGCAGGGCCCGGGCCGTGGCATACCCGACCACGGCCACCGGGGTGATGCGGGGGTGGGCCCGGGTGACGCGGTCCCAGTCGAGCAGGACCGATGCGGCGATCTGCGCGTCCTGGCCCCTCGGCCAGGTGATCAGCGACACCCGGTCCCGTCGGCGGCTGCGGTCCCGTCGGCGCTGATGCCGGGACGGCTCGCTCACCGCCCGGCCCGATCCCCGCATCACGGTCCGACCCGCCGGATCCGGATCGGGCCCTTGGCCGTGGAGGGGTCGACCACCCGACCGCCCTGGGTGATCTCGACCTCGCCCGCCGCCACCAGCCGCCGGGCCGCCGCCCGGGCCGGTTCCATCAGGTCCCGCCAGCCCTCGGGGTCGACGCAGCGGGCCGCCTCGCTCGGGCAGATGGTGGCACCGCGGGCCCGGGCGGCCAGCAGGGCGGTGATGGCCGCCTCCAGGGCCGTGTCGACGGGCTGCACCTTGCGGCGACGGCACCCGTCCGAGCAGTAGCGGACGCTGTCCCAGTTCCTCGCCCAGGCGGCCCGCCACGCCATCGTACGGCCGCAGGACGCACAGGTCTTCGGCTCGGGGGTCATGACCGCTCCGGCGGGGCCGAGGTGATCGGTCGAAGCCGGATCGGACGAAGCCGGATCGGGCGCGGGAGCCCGATGCGGACCTCGACCCCCGGCGACCATCGCACCGTCGGCTCGCCCCGGGGCGGGCCCAGTCCGGCGGCGGCGACCAGGGACTCCTCGCAGTGCAGCAGCTCGGCGGTATGGAGGGGCCACGGCGGATGGCTCACCCGGGCCCACATCAGCCGCCGGCCGAAGGTCGTCCCCAGGGCCCAACGGGCGCTGAGGAAGTGATCGAGGTCGCTCAGGTCGCCATCGGCGATCCGGGGGCCGACGCGGATGGCGACGTCGCTCGATGCCCGCCCTGGCGGGACCGGACCCGGCTCCGGACCCACCGCTGCAGGCCCCGGCCAGCGCCGCTGCGAGCGGTACCGGCGCGTGCTCCCGACCCCGGGCTGCTCCGCCGGGCCCTCGCCGGGACCGTCGCCGGGCCGCGCCGCGGGGCCCTCAGGCGGGCCGTCGCCGGTGATCGACATCGACGCCCAGCAGTACGGCAGCCGGTAGCCGATGCGGGCCACCGCCGTGGGCAGGGCCCTGGTGATGTCGAGGCTCATGAACCACACGCCCCGCCGGCCGGTCGGGTCGACGATGTAGGTGCGGATGTTC
>JBIKWW010000323.1:0-4578 GCA_044356125.1 Acidimicrobiia bacterium | reverse complement strand
CCCGGAGGCACTCGTTCCGGTGGGCCAGGGTCCGCACACGGCGTTCCGTCACGACTCGCCGGGAGCGACCAACGACAGCGCAAACTGGGTGGGCGTGTTCCTCAACGCCCGTGCCGGCACGATCTACGCCGGCACGTCCCAGGTGCAGCGCAACATCGTCGGCGAGCAGATCCTGGGGCTGCCCAAGGAACCCCGGGCCGACGCCGGCCCGTGGAACCAGATCCCGGGCCACGCCTGAGCGGCGCCGCCCAGGGCGGCCTCACTTGGCCTTGCCCGCCTTGGCGATCGCTGCTGCGAGGTCGCGGTACTCCTCGCACCGGGTGCCGCAGATGCGCTTGAGGGCGGCCAGGTTGGCGCGCGCCCTGGTCAGGTTCCGGGTCTCGACGAACGCTTCACCCTGGTACTCGAGCGCACCGCGGTGGCGGGGGTTGAGGGCGAGGGCCTTGGCGTAGAGCGGGATCGCCGCCTTCGGGTCGCCGTTCTTCCTCGTGGCGTAGCCGAGAAGGTTCCAGGCGTCGGCGTTGCCGGGCTCGGCGGCGGTGACGGCGCTCAGCACGGCGATGGCGCCCTTCCAGTCCGACGCGGCGATGAGGGCCTTCCCGGACTCGTAGGTCGGGGCCGCTCCGGCTGCGGCCGGTGTCGACGACGCAGAGCCGTATCCCGACGAGGCCGTCGTGGCCGTCGTTGCCGTCGTGGCCGTCGTGGCCGTCGCCGGGATCGTGGAGCTGCCGAGGGTCAGCGGGGCAGGGGTCGTCGCGTTCGGATTGGGCCCGTCCTCGGTCCCCGCTCCGAGGGCACTGACGCCGGGGACGACGAGCACGGCGCCGAGGGCCAGGGCGGCGATCGCCGCCGCTGTGCGCCGGGACCGCTGCTCGGGGTTGGAAGTCGTTGACGGCACGGCTGGTCGCTCCTTCGGCTCGGGGCCCGGCTGGACCCATGTGGTGCATCGGCCGGGTCGTCCGGCCGACCACTTCCTACGGGCGGGGTCACGGTTTCGTTCACGGGCGTCGGTCGCCGGTGAACCGGCACTCAAGCCGGCGTCGGGGAACGCCGAAGAACTGCTCCGTCGATCGATGCGCCGGAGGCGCTCGGGGGAGGTCAGCGACGATGACGTGGAACGACGACGACGCCGATGTGCTCGCCCGTCTCGAGGAGGACCTGGAGGAGCACGACCCGGACCTCGCCATGCAGTTCCTGGCACTCGCCCACCCGGCCCTGCGCGCTGCGCCCCGGCCCCGGACGCTCCCGTCCGACGAGGTGCCGGCGGCCTCGCGCCGCATCAGCGCGGCCCTCGTGGTCGTGGTGCTCACCTGCTCACCCGGCGTGCTCTTCGGCGCATGGACGGTCGTGTCGGCCGCCGCCGTGATCGGCGGGATGGTGCTGGGCCTCGCCGCCCTGGGTTCGCTCATCGCCGACCGGGGCGACCGCTCCACGGGGCCAGCCGCCCACCCCTCGAACGGCCCCGCCTGAGGCGTCCCCCGCCAGAGGCCGGCCCGATCAGCCGAGGGCAACGGCGATCGACGCCGCCACCTCGGCGTTGGACCGGGCCAGCGCCAGGTTGGCCGGAACCGATCGGCCGCGGGTGGCGACGGCGAGTCGTTCGAGCACGAACGGGGTCACGGCCGCTCCCGTGAGCCCGGCCTCGCGGGCCTCCCGAAGCGCGGCGTCGATGGCGCTGTCGACCAGGTCCCTGGGCAGGGCGGCTTCCTCGGGGATGGGGTTGGCGACGAGCACCCCGCCAGGCTGGCCGAGCGCCAACCGGGCCTGCAGCGTGGCCGCCGCCTCTGCCGGGGTGTCGATCCGCACCGGGACCGGCAGGCCCGAGTCGCGGGTGTAGAAGGCCGGGAAGCGGTCGGTCCGGAACCCCAGGACGGGAACCGACAGCGAGTCGAGCAGTTCGAGCGTCTTGGCCAGGTCGAGGAATGCCTTGGCCCCGGCGGTCACGGTGACGACGGGGTAGCGGGCGATGGCTTGGAGGTCGGCGGAGACGTCTCCGGTCAGGTGGTCGTCGCGGTGGACCCCGCCGATGCCGCCGGTGGCGAACACCGCCACCCCGGCCGCGGCGGCGAGGGCGACCGAGGCCGATACCGTCGTCATCGCCGCCGGCCAGCCCTGGGCGACGGCGACGGGCAGGTCACGGGCGGCGCACTTGCGCGTCCCGGCGAGGATCCGGCCGTGATCGGCAGGCTCGACGCCGACCCGTGGCACCCCGTCGAGCACGGCAGTCAGTGCCGGGACGGCGCCGCCGGCGCGGACCGCGTCCAGACACCCGGCCAGGGCCTCCTCGTTGGCCGGGGCAGGCAGGCCGAGGCGCGAGAAGATCGTCGACTCGAGGGCGACGACCGGCTGACCGGCCCGCACTGCCTCCACGACCTCCTCCGAGCATGACGGCAGGGATCGGCGGGAGGGATCGGAGGGCATCGGGACCGACGGTACCCGGGCCCGGGCGTGGCAGCATTCCGTCCGTGAGCACCCCACGGTTCCGCCGGATCGCTGTCGGCCTGCTGGTGGCGGTCGCGGTCGGGCTCTCCGGCTGTGGTGGCGACGGCGCTCCCGCCGAACCGACTGCTCCCGCCGAGACGACTGCTCCGGCCGAGACGACTGCTCCGGCCGAGACGACTGCTCCGGCCGAGACGACTGCTCCCGCCGAACCGACTGCTCCCGCCGAGACGACTGCTCCCGCCGAGACGACTGCTCCGGTCGAGACGATTGCTCCGGTCGGGACCGGCACGGCGGGGTCGGCGGTCGAGGCCTCTCCCCGGACCGGGCCCTGGGCGGCCACCGTCGCCGGACTCTGCGACGCCGTGGCGGCCGCCCGGGAAGGCGATCGGCGCGGTGCCTACGACGCCTTCCACGGGCGGGCCCATGAGGGTCTGCACGAACTGGCCGACGAGCTCGACGCCGCTGGCCGGCGCGACGTGGCCGCTCCCTTCCTCAGGGCCAAGACCAAGGTCGAGGCCGACCTGATGGCCGACACCAGCCCACTCGCCGAGTCCCTCGATGCGCTGCTGGTGGCCGCCGACCAGGCCCTGGCTGTGCTCGGCGACGGCCCCGCCGTGTGCGCCGCCTGATCCACGGGACGAATCGACGATGGAGACGAGGTCGCCCCGGGCCGGGCATGCCCGCCGTCGGCGACTGACGGCCCTCCTCGTGCGCAGCGCCGCCGCCGCCATGGTCTGGATGGCGGGATCGGCCCTTCCGGCGGCGGCCCACGGCGTCAGCGGGACGGCGTCGTCGAACTACCGCACCACGCTCGATGCCATTGCTCCGGAACCGACGGGCTTCGTCATCGAGGTCATCGAGGCAGGCCGACGCCTCGAGCTGCGCTACCTGCGCGGTCAACCGGTGATCGTGCGTGGCTACGACGGCGAGCCCTACCTCCGCGTCGGTCCCGACGGGGTCGAGGAGAACCTCCAGTCGCCGGCGACGTACGTGAACCGGACCATGTCCGGAACGGCTCCGCTGCCCGACGGTCTGCAGCCCGACGGCCCGCCCCGGTGGCGACGCTCGGGGAGCGAGCCCGTGGCCCGCTGGCACGACCACCGCACGCACTGGATGGGGGCCGAACCGCCCGACGCCGTGCGCGCCGACCCGAGCCTGGTGCTCAACATCTCCGACTGGGAGCTCGACGTCGTCCAGGGCGACACCGTCCACCGGGTGACCGGCCGCCTGGACTGGGTGCCCGGGCCATCGGCCACCGCTCCACTGGTCGGCGCAACGTTCCTCGGACTCGTGCCGGTGGCCTTGGCCCTCTGGGCGGGCCCGAGGGCATCGAGGCGGCGGCCGGTGACGGTCGCCGTGGCGGCCATGCTCGGTGCGCTCATCGCGATCGACGTCTACCACCTGCTCGGCATCGTCACCGAGATCAGGGGTGGTTCGGCGCTGGCGCGCTTCTTCTCGGTCGGCTACGCCTCGATCGTCGCCTGGCTGCTGGGGCTGGCGGGGGCGGCACTGGCGCTGCGGCGCCGCAGCGACGGGCTCTACCTGATGACCTTCGCAGCCGGCCTCGTCGCGCTGGTGGGCGGCATGGCCGACCTGTCCTCCATGTCGAAGTCGTCGTTGGCCTTCGCCTACGACCCCCGCCTCGGCCGCTGGAGCATCGCCGTGTCGCTCGGGCTGGGGCTGGGTGTCGCCGTCGCTGCCGTGCTGCTCACGCGTCATCTGCCCCGGCCCGTTGCGCCCGACGCGCCAGGAGAGGCCGGAGCCGCGGGAGCCGCCGGAGCCGCGGGACATACGGACGATCCGGCGACCTGAACCCGGCCTCCCCCTGCTCCACCCGGAGCGGTCCCGGCGCGGCGCTAGCGTGGCCCCCCGTGGCCAACGAGAAGCGACAGCGCCAGGACCGCAACCGGACCGTCAAGCAACAGCAGCAGGTCAAGGCGGCGGCCAAGACCAGGCGCCGGGCGCAGACGACGAGGATCGTCTCGATCGTGGCCGTCGCCGCCCTCGCCGTCGGCCTCCTGGCCGTGTTCACCCGGGGCGGAGGCGACGGCGACACACCCACCACCGTGGCAGCAGCCGCGGCGGCGGAGACCACGACCACGGTTGCAGCCGTGAAGCCGTCGGGCCCGGCGCCGT
>JBIKWW010000322.1:0-4580 GCA_044356125.1 Acidimicrobiia bacterium | reverse complement strand
CGGCGGGGGCGACCGTCATCGTGGTCGACCCCATCCGCACGGCCACCGCCGAGGCCGCCGACGTGTTCCTGCAACCCCTGCCGGGGACCGACGTCGCCCTCATCCTCGCCGTGATGCACGTCCTCATCCGCGACGGCCTCGTCGACCACGACTACGTGCAGGCCCACGCCGTCGGCTACGACGAGCTGGCCGCCCACGTGGCGGGCTGGGACCCGGCCCGGGCGGCGGCGGTCTGCGGGATCCCGGCGGCCCGGATCGAGGACCTCGCCACCCGGTACGGGACGGACCGGCCGTCGTTCATCCGCACGCTGATCGGCGCCGAGCACCACCTGCAGGGCGCCGCCTTCTTCCGGTCCCTGGCCATGCTGCCCGTGCTCACCGGCGCCTGGCGCCAGCGCGGCGGCGGCTTCGCCCGGTCCGTCGGCGTCTACGCCAACAGCGCGCTGAGCAGCCTCGACCGGCCCGAGCTGCGCGCCACGGGCCCGGTTCCCCGGTCGCTGCCCTCGACGCGCATCGGCCAGTGGCTGAACGACGCCGGTCTGACGCCGCCGGTGAAGTCCATGCTCATCTGGAACTGCAACCCCGTCGTGACGTTCCCCGGGGCCGAGCGGATCCGCCAGGGTCTGGCCCGCGAGGATCTCTTCACCGTCGTGAGCGAGCAGTTCCTCACCGACACCGCCGCCTGGGCCGACATCGTCCTGCCCGCCTGCACGCAGATCGAGCTCGACGACGTGATGCCGTCGTGGGGCTCCCCCCACATCACGTTCAACCATGCGGCGATCCCGCCCCGGGGCGAGTCGGTGTCCAACACCGAGCTGTTCCGGCGCCTGGCCGGGGCGATGGGCTTCGACCACCCGGACCTGTACACGCCCGATGACGTCCTCATCGCCGAGCTGCTCGCCGAACCCGGGCCCACCGCCGCCGGGCTGACCCTCGACCGGCTCCTCGCCGAGGGGACCGTCCGGATCGACGTGCCCCCGATGCGCTACCGCGACGGCGGGTTCGCCACCCCTGACGGCAAGGCCCATCTGGCGTCGGACGAGTGCGAGGCCCTGGGCCTGGGTCGCGTGCCCGACTGGAACCCCGGGCCCGAGAGCGCCGGGGACCCGGAACCGGCCACCCGCCACCCGTTCCTGCTGATGACCCCCAAGACCCACACCCGGTTCCTGAACTCCTCGTACTCGCACCTGCCCGGCCACGGCGACCGCGAGGGCGGGCCGTACGTGGAGCTGTGCCCCGAGGACGCCGCCGCCCTGGGGCTGGCCGAGGGCGACCGGGCCGAGGTGGTCAACGACCGGGGCTCGCTGCTGCTGCCCGTGCGGGTGTCGGACCGGCTGCGGCCGGGGGTGGTGGCCGTTCCCTTCGGCTGGCACGGGGCCGCCCACGAGGGCGGCATCGGGGCCAACCTGCTCACCAACGACGCCGACACCGACTGGGGTGGCGGGGTCGCGTACAGCAGCACGCGGGTGGCCGTGCGGCGGCGGTGACCCGCCGACCGGCCGGTCAATCCGGCCGGTCAGTCCGAGCCGCCCCAGCGGGGCACCAGCCGCAGGGGGCGGCGGGCCGCCCAGTCCTCGACCCAGCCCGTGGCCACGGTCACGGCCAGCAGCACGACGAAGGCCAGACCGAGGAGCACGGCGATGGCCGCCGCCTGGTCGGGCATCAGCCGCTTGGCGACGGTGACGGCCACGGCGTTGGCCGCCGGTCCCCACAGGAACAGCGTGTACGTGCGCTGGGTCAGGAAGCCGACGCAGCCCAGGCGACGCCCCTCGGCCCACCGACGGACCGGGCCGGCCACGGCGAGGGCGGCGAACAGCCAGGCCCCGCCGATCAGCAGGTGGGCGGTGTGGCTGGAGTACAGCTCGTTCAGGGGCTTGCGGTGGATCGGCTCGATCACCAGGGCCGTGAGCGTGCCGGCGGCCGCACAGGCCACGGCCATGGCGGTCAGCGTGGAGGCCTTCAGGCGCCCGAGCCAGCCGTCCACGTAGGAGAAGCCGAGGACGAAGAAGGTCCCGAACAGCGTGGCGTTCACCAGCTCCTCCCGGGGCGCCGATCCGGCGAGCTTCTCCCAGGCGACGACGGTGGCGAAGCCGGCGAGGGGAACCGCCACCTCCGCCCCGGCGAACCGGCCCAGGCGCCGGCGCAGCCAGGCCACGAGGGGAGCGAGCACGATGAGCCACAGGAACGCCGACAGGAACCACACGTGCCCCCACAGGATCACGCGGGTCTCGGAGCCCTCCGCCCGCAGGAACGGGACGAGCCACGTGAGCACGTCGCCCCAGCGCAGCGTGGCGGCCGGATCGGCGCTGCGCACGTCGGTCACCCGCATGACGAGCAGGGCGGCCAGCGCATAGGGGACGAAGGGCGGCAGGAGCCGACGCAGGCGGCCGCGGACGACGGTGGAGGCGTCCCGCTTGGCCAGCGACACCGCCATGACGGCCCCGCTGACGAAGAACACCTCCGGCATGCCCGGGTAGATCCACTGGATCCAGGGGAGGTAGACGATCGGCGGACGGGTCAGCACGTGCAGCAGCACCACGCGGGTGACGCTGACGGTGCGCAGCAGGTCGAGGAAGGGGTCCCGTCTCACGGGACCGACCCGATCCGGCCGACGACCCGGCCCGCGACCCGGCCCACGACCCGGCCCACGACCCGGCCTCCCCCGGTGACGGGATCGCCGCCGAGCCCGTCAGCCACCGCCGCGGCCACGTCGACCCCGGCCCCGGCCAGCCAGTCCAGGGCGACGGCGGCTCGGCCGCGCCAGGCGCCGTCGGCCAGCTTGAGGGCGAAGGAGGGTCCGTCGGCGAGGGCCACGACGAGCACGCCCTCGGCACCGTCCTTGGCCATCGCCCCGGGAAGGGTCCGCATGAGGCGGGTGTCGTCCCGGCCGGTCCCGCCCACGAGCTCGGGACGGGCCCGGACGGCCCGGGCCACCCGGCCCTCGGTGGTGTCCGGCGGGGCGCCGGCGATGCGCTGCTGGGCCCGGGCGAGGGCGGTCAGCGTGAGGGCGTGGGCGGGGGCACCGCAGCCGTCGACCCCGATGTGGGCCACCGGCTCGCCGCTGAGCTCGGCGATCGTCGCCGTGACGGCCCGCTGGAGCGGGTGCTCGGGATCGAGGTAGCCGTCCCGGGGCCAGCCGGCGGCCACGCAGGTGGCGAGCATGGCGGCGTGCTTGCCCGAGCAGTTGTGGAGGATCGTCTCCTCCCCGCCGCCCCGGGCGAGGTGGGCGCGGAGCTCGGCGGGGCCGAGGGGGAGCCCGGGCGGATTGCCCAGGTCGGCCGGCCCGAGTCCGGCCCGGTCCAGGATGGACCGCACGGCGTGCAGGTGGACGGGTTCGCCGGAGTGGCTGGCGGCGGCGACGGCGAGCAGCTCGTCGGGGAGGTCGAGCCCGGCGCGCACCATGGCGACGGCCTGCATCGCCTTGTTGGCGCTGCGCGGGTAGACGGGCCGGTCCGGTTCACCGGCCCGGCGCAGGACGGCTCCGTCGGCGCCCAGCAGCACGGCGCTGCCGCGGTGGCGGGACTCGACCATCCCGCTGCGGGTGACCTCGACGAGCACCGGCTCGTGCGGATCCCCCTCGGTCATGGGGACGAGTGTCGCGCGGGGCGGGCCCCGGGGAGTCAGCGGCGGACGGCGCGGCGGATGGCCACGAGCTCGCCCAGCATCTCGCGGGCGTGGCGGGCGGTGGCGATCTTCGAGCCGCTCTGGTGGCGCCACACGACGGGCATCTGGCCGATGCGCAGCCCGGCCCGGCGCCAGCGCAGGAGGACCTCGACGTCGAAGGCGTAGCCGGGGGTCCGCAGGTCGGCGAAGCCGAGGCGGGCGGCCCGGGCGGTGAAGACCTTGCAGGCGCACTGGGTGTCGCTGACCCCGGTCGGGGCGATCGTCCGGGCGGTCAGCCGGAACAGCGTCGACGCCACCCGTCGGCTGATCGGCTGATGGCTGCGCTCGAAGCGCCGGACGCCCACGACGGCATCGAGGCCCGTCTCGCGGAGGTGGTCGAGGGCGGTGACGACGATGTCGGGGTCGAGGCTGAGATCGGCGTCGAGGTAGACGACGTGGTGGGCGTCGAGCTCCTCGAGGGCGTGCTCGACACCGAGGCGGATGGTGGCGCCCTTGCCCCGGTTGACGGTGGCCGCCAGCAGCGAGGCGTTGGACAGGCCGTGACGCCCGAGGGACCGGGCGACCTGGACGGCCGTGCCGTCGTCGGACCCGTCGTCGACGAACACGATGCGGACGCCCGACCCGGCCAGCCCGGAGGCGGCCAGGGTGGCGATGGTGGCGTCGATGCGGGTCGACTCCCGGTACATGGGGATCACGACGGCCAGGTCCACCTCCTCGATGCGCCGGCCCGTGGTGAAGCCGTCGAGGCGCCGGGGGCGTCGGCGCTCGACCGGGCGGTCGGTCGCCTCGGGCGACCCGATCGTCCCGACCGCAGCCGCCGAACCCGCGTCAGGAGATGGTGTCACGGTGGGGGCATCGGCGGGCCCGGGGCGGGGCTTGAGTCGGGGTTACCTGGTCCCGCCGCCACCCGGCTACCGTGACGACCCGCCGATCACGGCCGGCGCCGACGGCAGGCC
>JBIKWW010000321.1:0-4583 GCA_044356125.1 Acidimicrobiia bacterium | reverse complement strand
CGACCGTCGTCGTCGTCTTCGTGGTGACGTCGCCCCGGTTGTCGATCCCCTGGGAGAGGTTCGTCATGGCCATCTCGGTGGTGAGCGGAGGGATGTCGCTCAGCGCACTGACGAAGGTCGTCTTGCCGACGCCGAAGCCGCCGGCCACGACGATCTTGACGGGAATGGGATTAGAGCGCACGGACACCTTGGATCAACCTCGTCAGGAGTGACACGTCGTTGGCGACATCGGCCGAGGCACCGGAGGCCTCGAGCATCCCGTCGTTGATGAGATCGGCGCAGAGCACCTTGGTGACACCGATCGGGACACGGAGATGGGCAGCGACCTCGGCCACGGAGTACTGCCCGTCGATGCAGAGCTGGAGGATCTTCCCCCGCTCGAAGGGAATGACCCCGACACGGTTCGCGCCCAACCGGGTCACCGACAGGATGCTCTCGAACTCCAGCGTCACCCCCACGGCGTGGGTGCGACCGCCGGTGATCATGTACGAGCGCACGCTCGGAGCCCCGGACTCCGCCGCCTGCGGGTCGAGGGACTCCTGCGCGGGCGCGGGTCGGGGACCGCGGTTCAGGAAGGGCCGCACGAGCCCCTCAGGTCGGTCCGCCGATCCCATCAGGACACCATGAGGCTGTTCTTGAGTTCGGTGATGAGCTCCGGCGTCAGCTGGGAGCCGACACGCTGCACGAGGAGCGTGATCTCGTAGCCGACGAGACCCAGGTCGCAGGACTTGTCGGCCACGACCCCGAGCGAGGACCCGCCCGAGATGGCGGCGACGAACAGGTACGCCGATCGCATCTCGATGAGCACCTGGTTCACGCCGCCCTTGGCGAGCACCCGTGACGCACCGTCGCTCAGGCTGCGCATCCCCGTGACGATGGCCGCCAGCTTGTCGGCGTCGGCTCGCCCGAGGTTCGAGCTGATGGCCATGAGCAGACCGTCCGACGACACGGCGATCGCCTGCTCGACGCCGACGGTCTCCCCGACGAAGCGGGACATCAGCCAGTTGACGTTCTTGGCCTGGCTCGAGATGGTCGAAGGGTTCATGGGTGCTCCTGGGTGCGGCAGGGTCGGGGTTGATGCGGGTGTTCGGGGTCGATCAGGGCGATGGGACCGGCGGGACCGGATCGGCGGGATCGGATCAGTCGCCGGCGAGCGGGTCGGCGGCGTCGGGCGGGAGCTGGCGGAGGGCTTCGCTGATGCCGGTCTGCAGGCTGGCCAGCGAGGCGCGCACGACCTCGGGTTCGAGCGCCACCGGCGCCTGGTCCTCGGCCGCCGGGCCGAGATCGGGCATCTGGGCCCCCTTCACCCGACGCTTCAGCCCCGACGCCGTCGTGGCCTCGGCCGGCACAGCGGGCGCGGCAGGCACAGCGGGCGCGGCAGGCACGGCCATGGCGACGGCGGGCTCGGCACCGGTGCCGTCGAAGGAGCCGGTGCCCCCGAAGAGGCCCGACGGCTCGGGAGCCCACAGACTCGCCGTCGCCTCGGTGTCGGCCAGCTCGGCGATGGCCTCGTCGACGTCGGACGCGACGACCCCATCGTCTCCGGCCGACTCGGGCAGCCAGGCCGGACGGCCGAACTCGTCGTCGTCACCGTCGTAGGCCCAGGCCGCCGACTCGTCCGCAGAACCGTTCGACGAACCGTCCGACGACCCCACCGACGAAGCGTCCGAAGCGGCGCCTCGGGATCCGCCTGCGGCATCGTCATCCGGGAACATGGCGAGGTCGGCGTCACGGCGGCCGCGCTCGATCCCCCCCTGGAGGCTGGCCAGCGAGCCCATCACCTGGTCAGGGGAGACGTCGACCCAGCTCTCCTCCCGGGCCGGGCCGGTGTCAGGCATCTGCGCGCCGCGGACCCGCTTGGCCAGACCGCCGGTGCGCTGCGGGACGCTGTGGGCGTCATCGGCCGGCGTCGCCCCCTGACCCCAGGTCGGAGCCGCCTGCGCCGTGCCGGCATCGCCTGCCTGCTCCCAGCCGTACTCCGCGGTCGTCCACGCAGCGGCCGACTCGGTCCCGACAGGTTCGTCGCCGGGCCAGGCGGGCTGACCGTCGTAGGCGACCGGGTCGCTGCCCCAGTCCTCCGGGGCGGGCTGACGGCCCCACTGATCCAGCGTGGGCACCGTCGCCGCAGCGTTCGCGTCGCCGAAGGGGAAGTCGAACGCCGACGGGGCGGTGGTCCCGTACGGGGCCGTCCCGACCTGGGCTCCGACGAGCGCCATTTCGGCGGACTCGAAGCCCAGACCGGCGCCGGTGTCGAAGACGCTGTCGCCGTAGCCCTCGGCCACCTCGATCAGGCTGACGGGCAGCAGGATGCGGGCCGAGATCCCCGAGGTCGAGGACTCCGACAGCGACACCTCGATGCCGAGACGGCTGGCCAGGCGGCCCACCACGCTGAGGCCCAGCACCTTGGTGGGTGTCGAGTCGAAGGCGGCGAACTCACGGATGCGCTGGTTGGCGGCCGCCAGGTCATCAGGGGTCATGCCGATCCCCTCGTCGGTCACGACGAGCAGGTACCCGCCGGCCCGGTAGCGGCCCATGACCGACACCGGCGACGTCGGCGGCGAGAACGCCGTGGCGTTCTCCAGCAGCTCGGCCACGATGTGGGACACGTCACCGGCCGCCTTGCCCTTCACCCGGACGGGCTCCAGCGATGTGATCTCGACCCGGTCGTAGGACTCGATGGCCGACACGGCGGCCCGGACCACGTCGCCTACGTCCACCGGTTCGGACCAGGTGCGCACGGCCTCGGACCCGGCCAGCACCAGCAGCGAATCGGCGTTGCGTCGCATACGGGTGGTCAGGTGGTCCACACGGAAGAGCTCGTCGAGCTTGTCGGGGTCCCGCTCGTCGTTCTCGAGCTTGGTGAGCAGCGACAGCGAACGGCCGAGGAGCGCCTGGTTGCGTCGGGCCAGGTTCACCAGGTTCTCGGCCACGTTGCGACGCACCCGGGCCTGCTCGGTGGCCAGCGACACCGCGGTGTCCTGCATCGAGGTGAACGCCTGGGCCAGCTCGCCGAGCTCGTCCTCGGAGTCGATGTCCACCGCAGGGAGCCGGATCTCGTCGTCGGCGCCGGCCAACTGGGCCTCGGCCACGACCCGGGGCAGCGACTCGGTGGCGGCCAGGCGGGCCACCTCGGTCAGTCGGAGCACGGGCTTCCGGATGGCCCGGGTGATGGCGATGCCGGCCAGGGCGGCGGTGAGGGCACCCAGGACCGTGACGACGAGCGTCAGGCGGGTGGCCGTGCTCACCGTGGACGCCGCGTTGGCCTGCACGGCCGACTCGTCGGCACGGGCCAGGCGCACGGTCTCGTCGATCGCCGACTTGTGCTCGGCGTAGAGGGGCTCCAGGCGCTCGCTGAAGGTCCGGTTGGCGTCGCTGAAATCGGTGTCGAGCACGAACGACGCGCCCGCCGAGTCGGCCGGCACCCAGCCGTTGGCGTAGGCCCGCTCCATGGCCGGGAGGAAGGTCCCGAACATGATCTCGAAGTACTGGCGGGCAGCCGGGTAGGCCTGGTCGAGGAACACGCGGCGGGTCTGCGGGTTCTCGAGCTTGTCCTGCCAGACCTCGATGCGGGTCTCGTACTCCTGGCGCAGCGACTCGAGCTTCTCCTTGCGGGCCGGGTAGGAATCAGCAGGGGTCCGCAGGATCTGCGCCGCGATCAGGTGCGTCTCCACGATGTAGTTGGGAGGCGGGAGGATGTCGGCCACGAGGTCCTTGGCGTCCACCACCTTGGCGTACTCGGGGCCGTTCACCTTCACCCGGTCGATGTACCGGAACGTCACCGCCGTCGATACGAGGAACAGCACCATCGGCACAGCGACCGCCAGGGTCAGCTTGCGGCTCAAGCTCAGACGTCGCAGCACGGTTGTGAAGCCTCCTCGGGAAGTGGGGGCGATCCCGGGCGGAGTACCCGGATCACCTACGTCCCAAGCAATCGACTGGAGACCGCCTCCAGTTGAGGAACTCGCGCCAATCAGCGGGCGATGACCCGAACGGCCAGCCCCTCTGGGTCGAACGGCCCGACGACGGCGGCGCCTGCGCCGCGCATCCGGGCCAGGACCTGCAGGACCTCGGCATCGAGGCGCTCCCCGGGCAGGACCATGGGGATCCCCGGGGGGTAGGGGATCAGGTAGTCGGCGCTGACCCGTCCGACCGCGTCGGCCAGCGCCACCGTCTGCGACGGCCGGTGTCCGGCGGCCCGGATCGACAGCACCCGTTCGGGCATCGGCCAGGCCGGCCCGGCGCCTCCGGGGCCGTCCGGGGCCGCCCCTGCGGCACCGCCCGCTCCGGCCCCGGCCCCGTCGTCGGCCCGGGACCCGGCCTCGCCCACGGCCCGGGACACCGCGGCGACGAGGGCATCGAGCACCGCGTCGTCGTCGGCCCAGGTCACCGAGAGCACCACCCGCACGCCGTCGGCGAACTCGGGTTCCACCACCGGTGCGTCGGCGCCCGCCCGCAGCAGCCGGTCGAGCTCGAAGCCGCTCAGCCCGGCGGCGGTCGCCGACACGAGCAGCTTGGTGGGATCGACGGCCGCGACCACCCCGTCGAGCAGTGCGTCGTCTCCGGCCACGTGGACGCCGGGGATG
>JBIKWW010000032.1:0-15525 GCA_044356125.1 Acidimicrobiia bacterium | reverse complement strand
GTCGACCCGCACCAGCACGACCTCGTCGCCGCCGGCGACGGCCAGCAGTCCGGGGGCGAGCTCCAGGGCGGCGACGGGGGAGCGGATCCCGGGCACCTCCAGGACCCGGCGGTCGGTGCCGTCGGTGCGGACGCTGACCAGCCCGACCCGGGCATCGGCGACGAGCAGGGTGCCCTCGGCGGTGACGGCCACGGTGCGGGGGTCGACCAGCCCCGCCGGGGCGAGGACCTCGCGCACCGACCCGTCCTCCACGGCGACGATCCGGTCGTCTCCGGTGTCGACGGCGAACACCCGGCCGGCATCGTCCACGGCGAGGGGTCCGACGCGCCCGACCCGACCGCTGCCGACCCGCCCCGGGCGGCCTCCGGCGACGGTGCGGATGGTGCCGTCGGGCCCGATGACCCGGATGCGCCCGAGCGAGCGGTCGGCCAGGGCGATGGCCCCGTTGAGGCCGACGGCGACCCCGGCGAGCTCGCCGATCACGGCCTCCTCGACGGGGCCGCCGTCACCGAAGGGGTCGCCCGGGGCGGTCAGGACCTCGATGCGCCCCGTGCGGGCCACCGGCTCACCGAGGTCGAGGGCCACCTCGAGGCGGGGCTGGGGCCGGGTCGTGGTGGGCCCGCTGGTGGTGGGCGTGCTGGTGGTGGGGGTGCTGGTGGTGGGCGTGCTGGTGGTGGGGGTGCTGGTGGTGGGCCCGCTGGTGGTGGGGGTGCTGGTGGTGGGCGTGCTGGTGGTGGGGGTGCTCGATGTCGCCGAGCAGGCCCCGAGCGGGCCCGCCAGCACCAGGGCGCCGAGCACGAGCCCGAGCAGACGGGCTGGTGGCGCCCCACTCGTCCCGGGCGTCGCATGCGTCCGGCGCGTCGTCTCACCCACGCCGGTCAGGCTGGCACGTCAGGGCATGGGTCGAACGGCTTCTCGTACCCGGAGGGGGTTGTTACTATCGCCGTAGTGGAAAGTCCGCCGGGGTCCCCGGCGATCTGCCCGGCGAAGCGCCCCCCAGGAGCCTGTGATGAGCACCATCGACGATCTCGACCTCGGCAAGTACAAGCTCGGCTGGAGCGACGACGTCGAGTACGTCTTCAAGCCCAAGCGGGGCCTCACGACGGAGATCGTCGAGGAGATGTCGTGGATGAAGGGCGAGCCGGACTGGATGCGCAAGTTCCGGCTGCGGGCGCTCGACGTGTTCCGCCGCAAGCCCATGCCGAACTGGGGCGGCGACATGTCGGAGATCTACTTCGACGACATCTACTACTACATCAAGCCCACCTCGGGGCAGGTCGACTCGTGGGACGCGCTGCCCGAGTCCGTGCGCCGGACCTACGAGAAGCTGGGCATCCCCGAGGCCGAGCAGAAGTACCTCGCCGGCGTCACCGCGCAGTACGAGTGCCTGCGTGGCGAAACGAGGGTCTGGACCACCGAGGGCATGCGCCGCATCAAGGAGCTCGCACCGGGCGACATCGTCTTCTCGCTCGACCAGGCGACACGCCGCTTCGTGCCCGGTGCCGTCGTCGGCGTGAAGTGCTCCGGCGTGAAGGAGACCTTCGAGGTCGTCGCCGACGGCCGTCGCATCGTCGCGTCGGGCAACCACCCCTTCCTGAGCCTGCGCGACGGCCGGGCGGAGGGCGCCGCTCGGGCCCGCTGGGCGGCGGAGTGGACCCAGGTCGACGACCTCGCCGTCGGGGACCTCGTCGCCGTCGCTGCTGATGCCCCCGAGTACGGCCGATCCATCCGTCTCGAGCTGCCCGACGACGCACCGGCGGGGTCGCTCCCGGAGATGACGTCGCCGGACCTGTGCTGGTTCTTCGGCGTCTACCTGGGCGACGGCTACGTGCACCACCGTGGCGCCCACTCCAGCGTCGAGATCGCCGTCGACCCCACGGACACCGTGCTGATCGCCGAGATCCAGCGCGTCGCCCGGGAGCAGTTCGGCATCGAGTTCCGTCTGGCGTCCGACGGTCTACGCCTCGTCGCTGGTGGCACTGCGATGCTCGTGGAGTACCTCGAGCGCAACGGCCTCGGCGGGACCGCTCACAGCAAGCGCTACCCCGAGTGGATCCAGTGGGCGACCGAGGCGGAGCGGCTTTCGCTGCTCGCCGGGCACCTCGACGTCGACGGGTACGTGGGGGCCCGTCCCACGGCGAAGAACCCCGTGCTCACGAGCGTCAGCTCGACACTGCTCGAGGACGCCAGGGAGCTCGCTGCCCTCTGCGGGATCACCTCGAGCCGGGTGGTCACCGTCCGCAACCGGCATCCGTTCGACGCCGATCGGGTGCTGGTCGCCCATCAGCTCCACCTGTCGGGTCGCTTCGACAAGCTCCCCGTGCGCTCGCCACGTCGAGCCGAGCTGATGGCGCAGCGTGCCTACTCGCACCGCTCGAGCTCGGCACGGGGCACGTCCATCCGCGCGTACACGAGTGGGCAGCTCGGCTACGCCCGCATCTCGTCGATCACGCCCATGGGCGCAGACGAGGTCTACGACATCGAGGTCGCCGGCCACCACAACTTCATCGCCGAGGGGTTCGTCGTCCACAACTCGGAGGTGGTCTTCCACCGCAACCGCGACGATCTCGAGGGCCTCGGGATCATCTTCTGCGACATGGACACGGCGGTGCGGGAGCACCCCGAGATCGTGAAGAAGTACTTCGCGTCGGTGATCCCGATCGCCGACAACAAGTTCAGCGCGCTGAACAGTGCGGTGTGGTCGGGCGGTTCGTTCATCTACGTGCCGCCGGGCGTCGAGGTGCCCATGCCGCTGCAGGCCTACTTCCGGATCAACCAGGAGAACATGGGCCAGTTCGAGCGCACCCTGATCATCGCCGACGAGGGGGCGAAGGTGCACTACGTCGAGGGCTGCTCGGCGCCGGTCTACACGTCGGACTCCCTGCACTCGGCGGTGGTGGAGCTCGTCGCCCTGCCGGGTTCGCACATCACGTACTCGACGATCCAGAACTGGTCGAACAACGTCTTCAACCTCGTCACCAAGCGGGCCCGGGCCGAGGCCGAGAGCCGGGTCAGCTGGATCGACGGCAACATCGGCAGCCGCCTCACCATGAAGTACCCGGCGATCTACCTGATGGGCCCCAAGGCCGTCGGCGAGGTGCTGTCGGTGGCGTACGCGGGCGCCGGCCAGCACCAGGACACGGGGGCGAAGATGGTCCACGCCGCCCCGGAGACCACGAGCACAGTGATCTCCAAGTCCATCTCCAAGGACGGTGGCCGGACGTCGTACCGGGGCCTCGTGCGCGTGGAGGACGGCGCCGAGCACGTGAAGAGCCACGTGCAGTGCGATGCGCTGATCCTCGACGACCACAGCCGTTCCGACACCTACCCCTACATCGAGCGCAACCCCGGGGTGAACGACGCCCAGATCGGTCACGAGGCCACCGTCTCCAAGGTGGGCGACGACCAGCTCTTCTACCTGATGGCCCGCGGCCTGTCGCGGGAGCAGGCCACGGCCATGGTGGTGAACGGCTTCATGGAGCCCGTGACGCGCACCCTCCCCATGGAGTTCGCCGTGGAGTGGAGCCGCCTGGTCGAGCTCCAGATGGAGGGCTCGATCGGCTGAGCCGCTGCGGGCTCAGCGCGTCGCGCCGGCCAGGGCGGCGGCGGCCAGGGCCCGGAGGTGCCGGGCGAGCTCGTCGGCGAGGTCGCGGCGGAAGAAGGCGAGCGCCGGGTCGGTCACTGCGGCCGCTGCGTTCGGTGACATCCTCACGGTCGGGTGGAGGCCCACCACGAGCGTGACGGTGTCGAACATCAGCGCGGCGTAGGCGTCGGCGCTCAGCCGGGGGCAGCGCTGTCCGAGGCGTTCGCCGGCGGTGCGGAAGAACCAGAGCATGCGGTGCTTGAAGTCGGCGATCGCCTCGACGCTCAGGTTGAACTCGAGCACGGCGGGGACCGCCGCTGTGAGCCGGCAGAGCAGGTCGTTCCCGGCGAACGAGTGGGCGAAGGCCGTCACCAGGGCGTCGAGATCGGGCTCCGGGGAGGCCCCCGGCCCGTCGAGTTCGGCCTCGAACCGTGCCCAGTGGCGACCGGCCTCGCTCCAGAGCACCTCGAGGAGGATCGCCTCGCGGGACTCGAAGTACCGGTACACGTTGGCCTTGGCCATGCCGGCCGATCGGGCCAGCTCGTTGAGCCCGAGCTCGCTCAAGGGCATGCCGCGCTCGAGCATCGCCCGGGCCGTCTCGAGCAGATGGGTGCGGCGCTCGGACTTCTGCTCGGCGCTGCGGGCCCGGATGAACGTCGTGCTCACGGCTGCAACCTAGCGAGTCGACCGGATCAGATGTGACCACTGGTCGCTTGACAGGTGACCAGTGGTCACGTAATTTGCGGACGTCGCCGGACCCGCCGTCGACGCCGATCCCGGAGGGACCGACATGACCGAGCAGGCCACCACCCGAACGGCCGGCGCAACGGCCCCAGGGGCCGGCACCCCGGTCGCCCTCATCACGGGGGCGTCGGCCGGCCTGGGAGCTTCCTTCGCCCGTCGCTTCGCCGCCGACGGCCACCACCTCGTGCTCACCGCCCGCCGAGCCGACCGACTCGAGGCTCTTGCTGCCGAACTGCGTCAGCGCCACGGTGTCGATGTCGATGTGGTCGTCGCCGATCTCGCCACGCCCGATGGTCCGGCGGCCGTCGTCGCCGAGCTCGAACGCCGCGGGCGTCGGGTCGGCTTCCTCGTCAACAACGCCGGCCTCGGCACCTCGGGCCCGCTCCACACGGTCGACCCCGAGGCCGAGCGCAGCATGCTCGCCGTCAACGTCTCGGCGCTGGCCCAGCTCACCCGGTTGCTGCTGCCCGGCATGCTCGCCCGCGACGAGGGTCGGATCCTGCACGTGGGCTCCACGGCGGGGTACCTGCCCGGCCCCTACATGGCCAGCTACTACGCCTCCAAGGCCTTCGTCGACTCCTTCGCCCGGGCCCTGGCCGCCGAGCTGCGGGGCACGTCGGTCACCTCCACCCTGCTGTGCCCTGGCCCCACGCGCACCGAGTTCGACGTCGTCGCCGGTGTGGGCGACTCGCGGTTGTTCAGCTCCGGCACCATGGATGCCGACACCGTCGTCGCCGCCGGCTACCGGGGGCTCATGCGCGGTCGGGCGGTGATCATCCCGGGACTTCGCAACAAGCTGAACGTGCTCGCCCTGGCCGTCACCCCGAAGGTCGTCTCCGGGGCCCTTGCCGGACGGCTCAACCAGCCCCGCCGCTGAGGGCGGCCGTCGTCAGGGCTCAGCGGCCCCTCCGATCCAGGCCCAACGGCCGGTGCCGGCACGGTTTCGGCCCGCCCATACTGGGTTCATGAGCGAGACCAGCCAGTCCCCGAACGACGCCCGGAGCGAGCCCCAGAACCCCTGGCAGGAGGTGCAGGAGGGTCTGCGCAGCCTGACCATGAAGCTCGACTACCACCTGCGTCAGGCCTCGTCGGAGCAGCGCGCCGACGCCCAGGCGGCGCTCCAGAAGGTCGCCGACGCCCTCGACGGGGCCGTGGACGGCATCCGGGCGGCATCCAGCGACCCGGCGGTGCGCTCCGATCTGGCACAGCTCGGCTCGGCCCTGAACCGCGCCGTGTCCTCGACCATGTCCGACGTCGGCGGCGAGATCCGCGACTTCGTCGATCGCCGCCGTCGCCCCAGCTGATGCCCGCGGCCCGGCGCGACGGGGCGGGCCGGTCCGGCGCGGTGCTCCACGTCGGTTCCGGGTTGGTGATGTTCCGGGAGATCGTGGCGCGGGCCAGAGCCGTCCGGGCTCCGCAGCTCGTCGCCGCCATCGCCCTCCGGTCGCTGCTGTCGTTCCTGCCGATGCTGCTGCTGGCTGCCGGGATCGTCGGCGTCGTGGCCCGTGGCCGGGTCGGCCTGGCCGACGACGTCGTCGACTGGTTCGGGCTGACGGGCAGCTTCGCCGACGTGGTCCGCAGTGCCGTCGCCCGCGGGGGTGAGGGCGGCGGTTCGGTGGTGGCCGTCGTCGTGTCCTCCGCCCTGCTGCTGCCCGCCGCCCTCGGGGTGTTCCAGGCCGTGGCCACGGCCTGCGACGCCGTGTGGCAGGTGCCCGACCGCGGTGTGGTCGACAAGCTGCTGGGGATCCCCTGGGTCCTGGGCGCCGTGATCGTGGTCGCCGGCTCGGTGGCGGCGACCTCGCTGGTCACGGTCATCGACGTGGCGGTCCTCGGTCCGGTCGCTGCGCTGGTCGGGTCGGCCGTGGCCGGGGCGGCGCTGTGCGTGTGGACGCATTCCATCCTCACCAACGCCAGGCTGCCGGCACGGGCGCACCTTCCCGGCGCCGTGGTGATGGGCACGGTCGTCGCCGTCGTCCAGGTCGCGGGCACCGCGCTCATGCGCTGGTTCCTGCGCTCCGCCGAGGTGTGGGGCGCCTTCGCCGGCGTGTTCGCCTTCATCGCCCTGCTGCAGGTGATCGCCCAGACGATCGTGTGGAGCGCGGTCGTGAACGTGGTCGTGTGGGAACGCCGCCACGGCACGATCCAGCTCAGTGCCGTCGCTCCGGCCCTCGGCGACGACCGGTGGGTGCGCATCGAGCGGGGCGGCAGCCGGGCCCGGCTGCCCCGGCAGCGGGGGTCGGGCCGGAGAGCCGGGCGGTGAACCGGTCAGGCCCCCTCAGGTAGGCCCCTCAGGCAGGCCCTCAGGCAGGCCCTCAGGCAGGCCCTCAGGCAGGCAGCGTGGCGACGGCTTCGAGGGCCACGGTGATGGCGTGCTCGACGGCGTCGTCCTTCTGGGCGAGCACGACCTGCTCCCCCTCGGTGCGCTGGGCGATCACGGCACAGACGCAGCCCGTGCGCAGGCCGTACACCGAGCCCTGGACGAACAACGTGGCCGCCTCCATCTCGTAGTTCAGGATGCCGAGGGACCGGTACTCGTCGGTCATGCCCCGCAGTGACCGCAGCAGCGTCGGGTTGGCCGAGGACAGGGAGCGTTCCTGCCCCTCGAAGAACGAGTCGACGGAGGCGGTGATCCCGACGTGGTGCTCGACCCCGAGGCGACGGGCCGTGCCGGCGAGGTGGACCGTCACGAACGGATCGGCCGCCGCCGGGTACTCGACCGGGGCGATGTCGAGCGCCGCCCCGTGACGGCGGAGCGCGGCCGAGCTGATCACGACCGCGCCGACGCGCACGTGGGGTTGGATCGACCCGGTCGTCCCGACCCGGACGATCGTGCGGGCACCGACCTGGGCCAGTTCGTTGACGACGATGCTCGCCGACGGCGCGCCCATCCCGCTCGTCGCGCACAGCACCCGCGCTCCGGAGCCCGTGCGCCCGAACCCGCTCCACAGGCCCCGGTGACCGGACAGCTCCCGGACGTCGTGCAGGCGTGTCTCGGCGATGTGGCGGCTGCGCTCCGGGTCGCCCGAGAGCAGCACGGGCGGGACGGGCTCGTCGGCGCCGAGGCCGAGATCCCCGATCCCGAAGCCGATGTGGTAGGGCCGCACAGCGTCAGTGGGTGACGACGGGCTCGGCGCGCACGAGGCTGTGCGCTGCGGTGGGGTTCGGAGCGAAGCCCGGCGTGTCGCGACAGAACTCGATCATGATCCCGTTGGGGTCGAGGTAGTAGAGCGAGTGGCACCAGCCGTGGTCGATGTCCATCAGTGGCTCGATGCCGGCCGCGTCCATACGCGCGCGTACTTCCTGCTGACGGACCTCGTCGGCGCCGAAGGCCACGTGGTTCACCCAGACCGGCAGGCCGTTGCCCGTCGAGATCTCGGAGTTCCAGGCGTCGCGCTCACCGATCCCGTGGACGTCGAAGAAGGCGATGCAACTGCCGTCACCGGTGTCGAAGAAGATGTGACGGAAGAAGG
This sequence comes from Acidimicrobiia bacterium, assembly GCA_044356125.1. Taxonomy (GTDB): domain Bacteria; phylum Actinomycetota; class Acidimicrobiia; order Acidimicrobiales; family JANYDT01; genus JBIKWW01. The sequence continues at coordinate 7,728 of JBIKWW010000032.1, read as the reverse complement.
CGCCGGGCTTGCCGTTGACCTCGGTGTGGACGAGTGGGAACCCCAGCGACTCGTAGAAGCGCACCGTCTCCTCGATGTCACGGCACGCGTAGGCGACGTGGTGGAAGCCGGTGGTGCGGGGAGGTCCGGGGACGGCGCTCATGGCGTGCTCCTTGATTGGGGTCCGGCCCCATTCAACACCCCGTCCGCAAGCCGGGGCGAAGTGCCCCGCGGGTCAGTTCCCGAAGCTGAGGGTGTCCCCGGAACCGCCGTCGGACGGAGCCGGGGCCTGCTGGGTGGGGACGACCGGGTCGGCCGCGGCCAACGGGTCGGCGGGGATCACCGGGTCGGCCGCGGCCAACGGGTCGGCGGGGATCAGGGCAAGTGCCTCGGGTGCACTCGTCGCCGCTTCGGCGACCGGGGCCGGCGCGGTGGTGACGGGCGCGGCGGTGACGGGCGCGGCGGTGACGGGTGCGGTCACCGGGGCCGCGGTGGTGACGGGTGCGGCGGTGACGGGTGCGGTCACCGGGGCGGGAGGCGTCGGGACGGGAGCCGATCCACCCTGGCGGGATCCGCCGACCAGGACGGCGGCCCCGGCGAGCGTCACCGCCAGGCCCGCCGTCGTCACGAACCGGTACCAGGGGAACCGTCGCCCGGACGTGCCGACCGGCTCGGCGACGCTGGCCGCGCCGGCCGGACCGGCCTCGGCCAGTGCGAGTGCGGGCTCGGCCAGTGCGAGTGCGGGCTCGGCCAGTGCGGGCTCGACGGGCACCTCAACCGGCTCCAGGCCGTCGGTTGCGGCCCACGGCGAGGGGAAGCTGCGGTCCTTCAGCGGTGAATCGGGCATGGTCATCCCCCAGGTGTCGGCATCGGTATCGGTCAGAGCATCGGTATCGGTCAGAGCATCGGTATCGGTCAGAGCATCGGTATCGGTCAGGGCGTCGGTGTCGGTCAGGGCGTCGGCATCGGTGAGGGCGTCGCCGGTCGATCCGGACGACCGGTCGGCGAGGGTGGTCGACGGTTCCCCGGCGTCCAGGATCTCGTCGGAGCGCCCATCGGCGGTGACGTCGAGGGTCGCTGTCGGTGAAGGGTCCGTCGGGATGTCCGGTCGGTCGATGACCTGCACACCCCACGAACGCTCGTTGATCCAGGCCGGCTCGGCTTCCGACCCCGCCGATCGGGATCCGCTCGCTTCGGTGTGGTCCGCCTCGGTCGCGATCTCGTCGGCCGTGGCCTCCCCGATCAACGGCGCCTCGGCGGCGCAGGGCTCGGTGATCCAGGTCGGCTGGCCGTCCCAGGCCCGTTCGGAGTCCTCCGCCAGCGCCTCCCAGGCGAGGTCGGTGTTCCAGACTTGCTCGGTGCGCCAGACCTGGTCGATGTTCCAGGGCTGGTCGGTGCCCGAGCCGGTCCGTGCACCCGCCGCTGCGCCGGTCCGTGCACCCGCCGCTGCGCCGGTCCGTGCACCCGCCGCTGCGCCGGCCCATGCACCCGCCGCTGCGCCGGTCCGTGCACCCGCCGCTGCGCCGGCCCATGCACCCGCCGCTGCGCCGGCCCATGCACCCGCCGCTGCGCCGGCCCATGCACCCGCCGCTGCGCCGGCCCACGCGCCCGGGGCCGGAGCGTGTGCCCCCGCGCCGGCTGCACCGTACGGCGAACCCACCGCCTGCAGGAGGTCCTCGTCGGGGTGGGCCGTCGCCGAAGCCCAGACCATGGCGCCCGCCGTCTCGGACCCGTCGGCGGTGTCACCGTCGGTCAGGAGTGGCGAAGCGGGCTCCCGGTCGGCTTCCTGCGCGGCCACCGGCGCGCCTGCCTGCTCGCCGGCCTGCTCGCCGGCCTGGTCGGTCGACGAGTTGAGGTCGCTCAGGCGACGGCGGCGCACATCGGACAGGGAGAACGGGGCGTAGGACGCCAGCGCGGCGTAGCGATTGCCCCTGCCGTCGAGCCGGTCCAGGTCGATCAGGCCTCCCTCGAGGTCGTCGAGCCGGGGACCATCAGAGGCCGATCGTGAGCCGTCGGCCAGGGAGGCGTCGGCGTCGGCCAGGGAGGCCGATCGTGAGCCGTCGGCCAGGGAGGCATCGAGCAGGGAGAGCCCGGCGTCGACGAGCTGGATCTCGATGGGCGACACCTGGACCGGCGACTCGGACCGATCGAGCTCCGCGGGGGACAGCGCGACGAGCGCGACGTCGCCGGGCTCGAGATCGGGTGACGTGTCCTGAGTCGACATGGGGCGGTCCTTCCCGTGGGGTCAGACAGGACATCGGCGGTCGCCGACCTGCGCTTGAGCCAGGAGTGACGGGGGGTTCACGGGCGAGGACCGACTCGCCCGACCGGGGCCGGTCCGGAGGAGTAGCCCGGGCACCTCGGTAGTGTTCACGGTCCACCGATCGCCGAGAGGTCCCGTGCAGTTCACGCCCCCCGCTTCGCTCGATGGTGCCGCCCCCGCCGACCAGCGCCGAGCCGCACTGGACCGGGCCCTGGCCGCTCCGTCACCCTCGTCGTCCCAGGAGATCTGGCGGTACTCGCGCATCGACGCGCTCCGCCTGGCCGACTACCGGCCGGTGGGCGCCACCGACCCTGGCGCCGCGGCGTTCACGCCCGAGCCCCTGGCCTTCGCCCCGGACGCTCCCGAGCCGGTCGCCCGGGTGCTGACGCGCAACGGAGCCATCGTCTCGATCGAGGTCGCTCCCGGGGTGGCGGGCCTGCGCGTGTCGGGTGCCGCCGGTGCGGCCGGGGCACTGCTCGAAGCTCCCCACGCCGACGGCGGCTGCCCCATGCTCGACCTGACGGTCGCGCTGGCCGCCGACGTGGTCTGCATCGAGGCCGAGCCGGGCGCCGTGGTGCGCGGGCCGGTCGTGGTCGATCACGTGGTGGACGTGCCGGGTGCGCTGTGCGGGGTCCGCCTGTCGGTGCGCGCCGGACGGTCGGCGGAGGTGGCCGTCGTCGAGCGCTGGTTGACGCCCGAGGAGCTCGACGCGGTGGTGCTCAGCAGCGCCCGGGTCGAGGCCGGGGAGGGTGCCCACGTGCGCTTCGTGTCGGTCCAGCAGGCCGGTCCCAGGGCCGTGCTGATCGCCCACCAGGACCTCACGACGGCCCGTGACGCCTCCCTGCGGGCCATGAGCGTGGCACTGGGCGGCAGCTATGCCCGGGTCCGCACCGATGCGGCCATGACCGGCCCCGGAGGCGCCAACGAGCTGCTCGCCGTCTACTTCGGTGACGGCGACCAGATGCTGGACTTCCGCACCCTGCAGCACCACCTCGCTCCCCGCACCACCAGCGACCTCGTGTTCAAGGGGGCCGTGCAGGGGCGGTCGGCATCGGTGTACAGCGGGCTGATCCGGATCGCCAAGGAGGCGCGGCTCACCGTGGCCAACCAGACGAACCGCAACCTGCTGCTGTCGTCGCAGGCCCAGGCCGAGTCCGTGCCCAACCTGGAGATCGAGAACAACGACGTGCGCTGCAGCCACGCCTCGGCGGTGGGCCCGATCGACGACGAGCAGCGCTACTACCTGGAGAGCCGGGGTGTCCCGCCCGACATCGCCCAGCGCCTGATCGTGCAGGGCTTCTTCGCCGACCTGCTGGCCAAGGTGCCGGTCGAGGGGCTCGCTCCTGCACTCATCGCCGCCACGACCGCCCGTTTCCATGCCGAGGAGCTGTCATGAGCACCGTCCGCCTCTGCGCCTTCGCCGAGCTGGCGCCCAGCTCGGCCCGGCGCTTCGACGTCGAGGGGCACCGCATCGCGGTGGTGCGGATCGCCGACGACCTCTACGCCATCGGCGACACGTGCAGCCACGCCGAGGTGTCGCTGTCGGAGGGCTCGGTGTGGGCCGACGAGTGCGAGCTCGAATGCTGGAAGCACGGCGCCACCTTCTCGCTCCGCACCGGTGAGCCCCAGAGCCTGCCGGCCACGCAACCGGTCCCGGTGTACGCCGTGCGCCGCGATGGCGCCGACGTGGTGGTGGAGCTCCCATGAGCACGACGACCCCACCGGCCCCGGCCCGTCCCGGCACCGCCGTCCTCGAGATCGAGGGCCTTCGGGGTGGCCCCGGCGGCACCGAGATCCTGCAGGGCCTCGATCTGCGCATCGCGCCTGGCGAGGTCCACGCCCTGATGGGCCCCAACGGGTCGGGCAAGTCGACGCTCTCCCACCTGCTCATGGGCCGTCCCGGCTACTCGGTGACGGGCGGCTCGGTGCGCGTCGACGGGCGTGACCTGCTCGCCCTGCCCACCTGGGAACGGGCCGCGGCGGGCGTCTTCCTCGGCATGCAGTACCCGACGGAGGTCCCCGGCGTCGATCTGGGGGACGTGCTCGTGGAGGCCCTGGCGGCCGCCGGCCGACCGGCCTCGCGTGAGGCCGTGGCGGCGGCCATGGGCGAGGCCGCCGACTCCATCGGCTTCGCCCGTCACTTCCTCGACCGGCCGCTCAACGTGGACCTCTCCGGTGGCGAGAAGAAGCGCAACGAGACGGTGCAGCTGGCCGTGCTGAGGCCCCGGCTGGCCATCCTCGACGAGATCGACTCGGGGCTCGACATCGACGCCCTCCGGGCCGTGAGCCGCCGGATCATGCAGGCCGTCGAGGAAGCGGGCATGAGCGTGCTCGCCATCACGCACTACAACCGGCTCCTGTCGGAGCTGCGACCGAACCGTGTCCATGTGTTCGTGAAGGGTCGGATCGTGGCCTCGGGCGGCCCCGAGCTGGCCGAGGAGCTGGAGCGTTCGGGCTACGACCCCTACCTGTCCGAGGCCGGCTCCGACGATCCCGCCGCCACCCCGGAGGACCCGTTCGCCTTCCCGTGATCACCGGCCTGTGAGCACCGGCCCGGTGCCGGGCGGGTGCCGGCTCAGCCCTGCGGGCGGGTGCCGGCTCAGGCCTGCGGGCGGGTGCCGGCTCAGCCCTGCGGGCGGGGCGTGAAGCCCAGCCACAGCTCCTTCAGGCCGCGCAGCACGTAGCTGGGCTCGTACTCGAAGGTGGTGCGGCCGGGCAGGAAGGCGATGTCGTCGAGGCGGGACACGAGCGTCTGGATGGCGATGCGGCCCTCGGCCCGGGCCAGGCTGGCCCCGATGCAGTAGTGCGGGCCCTGGCTGAAGGCGAGGTGCTGCTTCACGTTGGCCCGGCTCATCGACAGGTCGTCGGGATCGGGGAACTGGCGCTCGTCGCGGTTGGCCGAGGCGAACAGGACCCACAGATGCGACCCCTTCGGGATGGGGCAGCCACCGATCTCGGCGTCCTCGTTGGCCTGCCGGTAGAGGCCCTGCACGGGCGTCTCCAGGCGCAGCACCTCCTCGACGATCTGGTCGGCGCGGCCCGGATCGGCCCGGAGGGCGGCCATGGCCTCGGGTCGCTCCACCAGCCAGCGGACCATGGAGGCGATGAGCTTGGTCGTCGTCTCGTTGCCGGCCACCAGGAACTGGGCGAACATCGACAGCATCTCGCCCTCGGACAGCTCCGTCTCGGTTCCGTCCTCCTGGCGGTAGCGGGCCTGTACGACGTCGGTGATGAGGTCGTCGCGGGGCTCGGCCCGGCGCTGGCGGATCTTCTCGGAGAAGTAGTCGCCGAACTCGACCTGCACCCGGATGTACTCCTCGATCTGCTCCAGCGTCGGCTTGTGGTTGCCCACGAGCACCACGAGGATGTCGCTCCAGTGCTTGAAGGTCGCCAGGTCGTGGTCCTCCACGCCGAGGGCCTTGGCGATGACGGTCAGCGGGAGCAGCACGGCGAACTCGCGCACGAGCTCCACCTCGGTGCGGCCACCGGCGGCGAACGCGTCGACGAGCTCGTGGGCGAGCCGGGTGATGTCGGCCTCCATGGCGGCGACCCGGCGGGGACCGAACGCCGTGTTCACCAGGCGCCGCTGGCGGCCGTGGTCGGGCGGGTCGGCCGACAGCAGCACGGCGCTGCTGCGACCGAAGGCCCGTCCGACGAGCGCGGCCATCTCCGGCGAGCTCGCCGCCGCCTCCTCGACCCGCCGACGGAAGTACGCCCCGGCGTGGGGACCGGTGGGCATCCGCGACGAGAAGCGGGCGGGATCGCGCACCACCTCGAGGATGTCGTCGTAGCGGGTGACGGCGTAGCAGCCCGTCTCCTCGATGTAGTGCACGGGACCGGCGTCGCGCAGCTCCCGGAACACGAGGTGCGGACAGGCGATGGCCTGGGGGTCGAGATCCAGGAGCCCAGCGAGGTCGGGGGAGGACATCCCCTCAGCGTGCCCCATCGCGGCGCCTTTGGGGAACTCCGCTCCCGGGAGGGTCAGCGGGCCCGCTCGATGTGGCGGGCGACGAGGTTCTCCAGGAACTCCTGACGCCCGCTCACCCGGGTGGGCTCACCGGTGCCCATGGCCCGGTCGTGCAGGGACGCGAGGGTCGCCGTGCCGTCCATGATCGAGCGGCCGAGCTCGCCGTTCCAGCCCGCGTAGCGCGCCTCGCGGGCGGCATCGAGCTCGCCCGACTCGATGATGGACGCCGCGGCCAGCAGGGCCCGGGCCATGGTGTCCATCCCGCCGATGTGGGCGTGGAACAGGTCGGTGCGGTCGATCGACTGCCGCCGGAGCTTGGCGTCGAAGTTGAGTCCGCCGGTGGTGAACCCGCCGCCGCGCAGGATCTCCAGCATGCCGAGGGTCATCTGCTCCACCGACACCGGGAAGCGGTCGACGTCCCAGCCGAGCCGGTCGTCGCCGGCATTGGCGTCGATCGAGCCGAAGATCCCGGCGTTGACGGCCGTGGCGATCTCGTGGGCGAAGTCGTGCCCGGCCAGGGTGGCGTGGTTGACCTCGATGTTGACCTTGATCTCGTCGGCCAGGCCGTGGCGCTGCAGGAAGGCGTGGACGGCGGCGACGTCGTAGTCGTACTGGTGCTTGGTGGGCTCGAACGGCTTGGGCTCGATGAGGATCGTGCCGGTGAAGCCGATGCGGTGCTTGTGCTCGACCACGAGGTGCAGGAACCGGGCCAGTTGGTCGAGCTCGCGCTTCATGTCGGTGTTGAGCAGCGTGTCGTAGCCCTCGCGGCCGCCCCACAGCACGTAGTTGGCGCCGCCGAGGCGGTGCGTGGCCTCGAGCACGTGGCACACCTGGCCGGCGGCGTAGGCGAACAGCTCGGGGTCGGGGTTGGTGGCCGCCCCGGCCTGGAAGCGGGGATTGGAGAAGAGGTTGGCCGTGCCCCACAACAGCTTCACCCCGGTGCGCTCCTGGTGGGCCGCAGCGGCGTCGACCATCTCGTCGAGGCGGGCGCAGGACTCCTGGAACGAGCTGCCCTCGGGGGCGATGTCACGGTCGTGGAAGCACCAGAACGGGACGGTCAGCTTGGTGAAGAACTCGAAGGCGGCGTCCATCTTCGCCCGGGCGTGGTCCATGGGGTCGCCGATCCCGGCGGTGGTGGCCGTGATCCACGGACGGTCGAGGGTGCCCGCTCCGAAGATGTCGAAGCCGTCGGAGGCGAAGGAGTGCCAGTAGCAGGTGGCGAACCGCAGATGGTCGGCCATGCGCCGCCCGAGCACCACCCGCTCGGCGTCGTACCAGCGGAAGGCGAGCGGGTTGTCGCTTCCGGGCCCCTCGTGGCGGATGGGGGCGGTGACGTCGGTGAAGAACTCGGCCATGCCTCCACGGTAGGCGCGGGCCCACACGGTGCGAGCCCTGCCGGGCAGGGTCAGTTGCCGGGCAGGGTCAGTTGCCGGGCAGGGTCAGTTGCCGGGCAGGGTCAGTTGCCGGGCAGGGTCGGGGGCACCGTGGTCGAGGTGGGCATCGAGCTCGGAGCGGTGTC
>JBIKWW010000320.1:0-4606 GCA_044356125.1 Acidimicrobiia bacterium | reverse complement strand
ACTCGGCGGCTTCCCCGAAGAGGAGGCCAAGGACATCGCCCTCGCCCTGCGCTACGGCTCGCTGCCGGTGCAGCTGACCGAGGAGACGGTGCAGACGGTGTCGCCCTCGCTGGGCTCGGACTCGCTGCGGGCCGGCATCTTCACCGGCCTGCTCGGCATCGCCCTGGTGGCCGCCTACATGATCTTCTTCTACCGGGCGCTGGGCATCGTCGTGATCGCCGGCCTGTGCGTCTCGTCGGCCCTGATGTGGACGCTCATCGCCTTCGTCGCCGAGACGAGGGGCCTGGCGCTGTCGCTGTCCGGCGCCGTCGGGCTCATCGTGTCGGTCGGTGTCACCGTGGACTCCTACGTGGTGTTCTTCGAGAAGCTGAAGGACGAGATCCGCTCCGGTCGGCCGGTCGGGTCGTCGGTGGAGCGGGGCTTCCGCCGGGCGTGGAGGACGATCCTGGCGGCGGACTTCGTGTCGCTGCTGGGTGCGCTGATCCTGTATCTCGCCACCACCGGCGGGGTGCGAGGCTTCGCCTTCTTCCTGATGATGTCGACTGCGCTCGACATCTTCGTCGCCTGGATGTTCACCCGTCCCGCCGTCACCCTCCTCGGGGCTCGGCACTTCTTCACCCACGGTCGTTGGGGCGTGGCCAACAACATGGCCTTCGCCGCCTCGGCGACGGCAGCAGCGGGCGGGGGTGGCGCCGCCCCCACGACGACCCGCATCCGGCCGGGGACGGCGGTCGGGCGGATCACCCCCGGCGCCGCCGCCGGTTCCGACGACAGCAAGGACAGGACGTGAGCAGCACCCCCACGGCGGCCCCGCCGCCCCCGTCGAGCCAGTTGGACCCCGAAGCGGCCGCCTACGCCGACCGGAGCCTGTGGTTCCGGCTCAGCAACGGCCTCACCCGCTACGACTACGTGCGCCGCTGGCGCCTGTGGTTCGCCGTGTCGGCGGCCGTGATCGCGGCCGGGCTGCTGGGCCTCGGCATCCGCGGCCTCAACCAGTCGATCGACTTCACCGGCGGCACGGTCTGGCTGGTCCGGTCCGACTCGCTCAGCGTCGCGGCCGCCCGCGACGCCGTACGTCCCTTCGGGATCGCCGCCGAAGCGCAGATCCAGGTCGTCACCTCGGCCGAGGGCCGCTCCATCCGGGTGCAGGCCCGCCAGGAGACCCGCGAGGACGAGGCCAAGGTGGCCAAAGCCCTCGCCGCCAAGGCCAAGGTGAAGCTCGAGCAGGTCAACACCAACTTCGTGGGGCCGTCGTGGGGGGCGGAGGTCACGAGCAAGGCCCGGCGGGCGCTCGTGTACTTCTTCCTCGCCATCGCCGCCTACATCGCCCTGCGCTTCCAGCCCAAGATGGCGGTCGCCGCCCTCGCGGCCGTGCTGCACGACATCCTCGTGACCGTCGGCGTGTACTCGCTGACGGGTCTCACCGTGTCACCGGCGACGGTCGTCGCGTTCCTCACCATCCTCGGCTACTCCCTGTACGACACCGTGGTGGTGTTCGACAAGGTCGAGGAGAACGAGACCGCGCTCGCCGCGTCGGGTCGCATCAGCTACACCGACATCGTCAACCTGTCCATGAACCAGGTGATGATGCGATCACTCAACACCTCGCTCGTGGCCGTGCTCCCCATCGTGTCGCTGCTCGCCGTCGGAGCCGGGGTCCTCGGGGCCACGGCCCTGGCCGACTTCGGGACCGCGCTGCTCATCGGTCTCATCACCGGCGCCTACTCCTCGGTGTTCATCGCCGCCCCGATCCTGGCCCTGCTGAAGGAACGCGAGCCGCAGTGGCGCGAGATCCGCAACCGTGCCGCCCGGGGCTCGTCGGGCCTCGGAGTGGGCGCCGCAGCGGCCACGGCCAGCGGTGGGATCGACGCCGCCGCCGCCCTCTCCGGCGGCGCGCCCCGCGGGCGCAAGCAGGGGAAGCGCCGCTGAGATGGCCGCCATGCGGGCCGACGACCTCCGGGCCTACGTCCGGGACGTGCCCGACTTCCCCTCACCGGGCATCCTGTTCCGCGACGTCACGCCCCTGCTCGGACAGCCGCAGGCGCTCACGGCGGCGATCGACGCCCTGGCGGCCCCCTGGTTCGACGCTCCCGAGGCCGTCACCAAGGTGGCCGCCATCGAGAGCCGGGGGTTCCTGTTCGGGGTCGGTGTGGCGGAACGGCTGGGGGTCGGGTTCGTCCCGGTCCGCAAGCCCGGCAAGCTCCCCTGGGAGCGCCTCCGGGAGGAGTACGCCCTCGAGTACGGCACGGATGCCGTCGAGGTGCACACCGACTCGGTGGCCGCGCACGACCGGGTGCTCGTCATCGACGACGTCCTCGCCACCGGGGGGACGGCGGCCGCCGCCGGTACCCTGCTGCGCCGGGCCGGAGCGGTGGTCTGCGGGTACGGGTTCCTGGTCGAGCTGCCCGTGCTGGCCGGGCGCAGCCGCCTCGTCCGCCCCGGAGCCCTCCCTCCCGACGCCGTCCGGGTCGAGACGGTCCTGCGGTACTGAACGGGGCGCACCCGTTCGCCGGGCGCCGGGGGTAGGTTCGACGGGGTGAGTCTGGCCGAGCATCCGCACGGGGTCCTCGAGGGCCAGGGCGTGCTGCCCATGGCCACGCCGCCGCGCACGCCCGAGGCCATCCTGGCCGACGTCCTCACCGCCTACCGCCGCCACCACCCTCGCTCGCCCGTCCAGCGGATCCAGGCCGCGTTCGACCTCGCCGCCGACGCCCACCGGGGCCAGACCCGCAAGTCCGGTGAGCCCTACGTGACGCACCCCACGGAGGTGTCGCTGGTGCTCGCCGAGCTGGGTCTCGACGACACCACGATCGCTGCCGGCCTCCTCCACGACTCGGTCGAGGACACCGGGATCACCCTGGAGGACCTCGACTCCCGGTTCGGTCCCGAGCTGGCCGCCATCGTCGACGGGGTGACCAAGCTCGACCGCCTGGAGTTCGACTCCAAGGAGGCCCAGCAGGCGGCGACCATGCGCAAGATGCTCGTGGCCATGGCGCGGGACCTGCGGGTCCTGCTCATCAAGCTGGCCGACCGGCTGCACAACATGCGCACCATCGATGCGCTTCCCGAGTGGAAGCAGCGCCGCACGGCCCAGGAGACGCTCGACATCTACGCGCCGCTGGCCCACCGGCTGGGGATCGGGGAGATCAAGCACGAGCTCGAGGACCACTGCTTCCGGGTGCTCGAGCCCCGCAAGCACGCCGAGATCCGGGCCATGGTCGAGACCCGCTCGCCCGAGCGCGAGCGCTACCTGTCGATGGCCATCGAGGAGGTCCGGGCCCGCCTGGCGGAGCTGCGCATCGAGGCCGAGGTGCGGGGCCGCCCCAAGCACATGTGGTCCATCTACGAGAAGATGGTGGTGAAGGGCAAGTCCTTCGAGGAGATCCACGATCTCATCGGGATCCGCGTGATCGTCGATTCGGTGAAGGACTGCTACGCCGCCCTCGGTTCGATCCACGCCACCTGGAAGCCGGTGCAGGGCCGCTTCAAGGACTACATCGCGATGCCCAAGTTCAACCTCTACCAGTCGCTGCACACGACGGTGGTGGGGCCCGAGGGCAAGGTCCTGGAGTGCCAGGTGCGAACCCGGGAGATGCACCAGCGGGCCGAGTTCGGCATCGCCGCCCACTTCTCCTACAAGGAGTCGCACCAGCGCAAGGGCCGCCACTCGGGCCCCGACCCGACCGACATCGACTGGGTGCAGCGCATCGCCGATGCCGCCCAGAGCGACCAGTCCGAGCCCTCGGCGTTCCTCGAGGCCCTGAAGATCGACCTCGACCAGGACGAGGCCTTCGTCTTCACCCCCAAGGGCAAGGTCGTCACGCTGCCCAGCGGGGCGACGCCCATCGACTTCGCCTACGCGATCCACACCGACGTCGGGCACCGTTGCATCGGGGCCCGGGTCAACGGGCGCCTGATGCCCCTCGACACCCGCCTGAACTCGGGCGAGACGGTCGAGATCATCACCTCCAAGGTCGACTCCGCCCAGCCCAGCCGGGACTGGCTGGCCATCGTGGAGACGCCCCGGGCCCGGGCCAAGATCAAGGCCTGGTTCTCCAAGGAGCGCCGTGAGGACGCCCTCGAGACCGGTCGTGACGAGCTCACGCGTCTCATGCGCCGTGAGGGCCTGCCGGTACAGAAGCTCCAGGGCTCCCCGGTGCTGGAGAGCGTGGCCCAGTCCTTCGGCTACCAGACGACCGATCAGCTCCTGGTGGCGATCGGGGAGGGGCACCTCAACGCCCCCGGCGTGGTGCAGCGGGTGGCGCGCCAGCTGCGCGGCGGGGAGCAGGAGGAGCAGCTCCCGACGCTCGTGCGCAAGGCCTCACCGGCCCAGCGGGCCCGGCGCGGCCAGGGCGTGGGCGTGCACGTCGAGGGTCTCGACGACGTCATGGTGCGCCTGTCGCGGTGCTGCACCCCGGTGCCCGGCGACGAGATCGTGGGGTTCGTCACGCGCGGTCGAGGGGTCGCCGTGCACCGGTCCGACTGCACCAACTCCCAGTCGCTGCGCCGCGGCCAGGGCGCCCGGATGATCGAGGTCGAGTGGGACCGGGCCGAGGCCTCGGCGTCGGGCCAGGCGTTCGTGGTGTCGCTGCAGGTCGAGGCCTTC
>JBIKWW010000429.1:0-3366 GCA_044356125.1 Acidimicrobiia bacterium | reverse complement strand
CCGAGCCAGGTGCCGAGCCAGGTGCCGAGCCAGGTGCCGAGCCAGGTGCCGAGCCAGGTGCCGAGCCAGGTGCCGAGCCAGGTGCCGAGCCAGGTGCCGGGCCGGTGGGCGCCGGGCCGACAGGAGGCCGGCAGGAGGCCGGTGGGGAGGTGGGTGGGAAGCCGACCGGGCGAACGTCAGTCGGTGGGACGGGGGCTCGGGGCGGGCCGCAACCGGGCCACCTGGGCCAGGGTGGAGGGCGACGCCGTGGCCGCTGCCGCCCGGTTCGCCGCCTCGAGCTGGGCGAAGACCTCGTCGCGGTGCACGGCGATGGAGCGGGGCGCCCGCACCCCGATGCGCACCTGGTCGCCGCGGATCTCCAGCACCGTCACGACGATGTCGGTGCCGATCATGATGCTCTGGTTCGCCTGTCGCGTGAGTACGAGCATCTGGACGCTCCGTGGTCTGCAGTGGACACACCGCCGTGCTGAACCCTAACGGAACGGCACCGGGGCCATGGAGGATGGATCGCCGCGCCGACGACCACACCCGGTGGCGGCCCGGTGGATCAGACGGCAGGGATCAGACGGTGGCGGGTTCCCCAGCGGTCGGCCATCACGGCCTGCACGGCCTTGCCCACGCGGGGGTTCACCACGATCGGCCCGAGCAGGTTCGCAGTGGCGTCCTGCGCCCGTTCGGAGACGGTGACGATCACCAGCACCCGGCCCTCGGCGGCCGACTCGAGCTCCAGCGTGGCGGCGGTGTCGCTGTCGATCACGGCGTCGTAGTCGGGGAAGAAGATCTCCGGATCGACCACGAGGAACTCCAGCGGCTGGTCGAGGCAGCGCAGCACCGAGAACGGCGTGTCGTCGCCCGCCCAGGGCTCGAGCTGGAACTGCCGGACGGACGGGAACCCGGGGAGACCGAGCGGGAAGGTCAGCACCGTGGATCCGGGCGTGGATCCCGCGACACCGGCGGACGTCCCGGTTGGCGCGCCGCGGCCTGCGGCGTCGTCGATTTCGGTCATCTCGCTCTTCTAGCGCAGGAAGTCCAGCAGCGAGAGCTGCAGCGACCGGGCCGACACGCCGAGCGCCGCCTGGTAGGCCGTCTCCTGGAGCTTGAGGTCGGTCAGAGCCTTGGCCAGGTCGACGCTCTCGATCTCGGCCAGGGCGTCCTCCTGGCCCGCCTTGATGGAGTCGGTGCGGTCCCGGGCGGACTCGATCTGGTTGACCCGGGACCCGACCTGGGCGAGGCCGGTCAGCACCCGGGTGCTGGCCGCGTCGATGGCGGTCAGCGACGCCGGCAGCGCTGAGGGGTTGGTCCGCAGGTTCACGGCGAGCTGGGTGAGGGCGCTGAAGACGTCCGCTCCCGGAGGGCCGAACACCTCCGGGCCGGTCACGTTCACCTGCACCGACACGCCCTCGGCGACCATCCGGGTGACGGTCCCGGCGTCGCCCTGGTAGGCGAAGGTCGACGAGTAGGCGACGTCGGCAGCGGGCGGGGTGGGAACGGCATTGCCCGAGAAGATGGGGCGCCCGAGCCGGCTGGTGTTGGCGATCGACAGCGCGTTCTCCCGCAGCCCGTCGACCTCCTTGGCCAGGGCCTCCCGGTCGGAGGCGTTGAGCGCGGCGCTGCCGCCGCGCAGGGCGAGCTCCCGAGCCCGGCTCAGCACGGACTGCATGCCCGTCAGCGCACCGTCGGCCACGGAGAGCCAGCTCAGGCCGTCGTCGGCGTTGCGGGCGAGCTGGTCGGCCCGCTGGATCGATCCGCGGAACTGCAGGGCCGAAGCCACGCCGCTGGGGTCGTCGGAGGGCCGGGAGATCTCCTTGCCGCTGGAGACCTTCTCCTGGGTCCGCTGCAGTCGGCCGAGGCTGGAGCCCATGTTCGTCTGCAGGCTCGTGAGCATCTGCTGCTGGGTGATGCGGGTCATGGGGTCACTCCTCCTCAGCGGCCGACCAGCCCGGTGCCCTTGATCAGGGTCTCGAGCGCCTGGTCGACCGTGGTCACGAAGCGGGCCGCCGCCTCGTAGGCACGCTGGATGGCGACGAGGTTGGACATCTCCTCGTCGATGTTCACGCCGGCCTCGCTCTGTCGGGCGGCGTCGATGTTGCCGGTGATGACCGCCTGGATCTCGGAGCGGCGGCTGACGCTCTGCGCCTCGACGCCGAGGTCCACCACCACCCGTCGGTAGGCCGTGGTCGCCCCGGTCACATCGGAGATGCGCGAGGCCACGGACCCGTCACGGCCCGCCGTCGCCGATGCCGACGCGGCGACGAGTCGCGGATTGGCGACCACGGCGGGGTTGACCGCAACGCCCGAGGACGTCGACACGAAGAACGCCTGGCCGGCGGCGCCGTTCAGGTCGAAGCCCGTCGTGTGGATGGCGTTCACCTCGTTCATGAGCGTCGTCGCCGCCCCGGTGAACCCGGCGCGGTACCTCGGCAGCACGTCGTTGGCCGCCGACACCAGCCCGGCCGCGGTGCCCCCCACCGGCATGGCCTGGTTGAACGTCGTGCTCATGACGGTGATGGCCCCGTTGACGCCCGGTGCGATGTCGAGACGCAGGGCCTCGGTCCGCCCGTTCTGGACCAGCGCCGTTCCGCCGAGGAAGACGTCGACGCTGCCGTTGGCCCCCTGGCGCGTGGTCACACCGATGCGGTCGGCGAGCTGCATCACGAGCAGGTCGCGCTGGTCCATCAGATCACTGGAGGGCTGGTTCCCCTGGACGGCGAGCTGGATCGTGCGGTTCAGCTCGGCCACCCGGTCGGTGATCAAGTTGACGTCGGCGACGAGCTTGCCGGCGTCGTCGACGACCTTCTCCCGCTGGGTCGCCAGGGACGAGTCGAGGGCCTGGAACCCGTTGGTGACGATCTTGGCGCGCTCGATGAGCGCCGAGCGGGCGCCGATGTCGTCGGGCCGGATGGCGACGTCGTCCCAGGCGTTCAGGAACTGGTTGATCTGGGCCCCGAGGGCACTGTTGGAGGGCTCGCCGACGGCCAGTTCGATGCGGTCGAGGATCTTCTTCGTCTGGCCGAGCGAGGCGTTGACGCCGTGCTCCTGCTGGCCTCGCGTCTCGAGGAACTGGTCGCGGACCCGCTCGACGTTGCCCACCCGGACACCCTGCCCGTCGCGCTCCCACCGGGAGAACAGCGCAGGACCGGTCGGCGCCGCCTCGGCCGTCAGCGACACCCGCTGGCGGCTGAACCCCTCGGTGCTGACGTTCGCCAGGTTGTGGCCGACGACGTCGAGCGCCCGGCGGTGCGCGAGCAGCGCCGAGGTGCCGATGCGGAGGCCGAAGAAGTCGCTCACGTGGGTCCGTCCCGCTCAGAGGTGGCGGTCGACGAGCATGGGCCCCGGATTGGACGGTCCCCGCTGGTCGCGCCGGTC
>JBIKWW010000319.1:0-4630 GCA_044356125.1 Acidimicrobiia bacterium | reverse complement strand
GATCTGCAACGGATCTGCACTGATCTGCACCGCGGCGCGGTGGTCGGCCACTCGGCCCGCCCCGCGCCGCTGTCGCGTCCGGTCAGGCGGCGATCACATCGTCACGGCCTGCCCGTCGGCCGGGTCGCCCTGCCAGACGACGGCGCGGTCGGCGGCCTGGCCGGGCGATGACGAGCCGGGAGCCGACGGGGACCATCGCAACGGCGTCCTCGTACCCGTCCGTCGCGGCGAGGACCGACAGGGACGTCGCCCAGGTCGCATGACCGTCGCCGTCGATCGTGAAGCGCTGCAGATCGCCCCGCTCGCGGTCGGTCTCCTGGCGCACGACGACGTGGAGCGCACCCTTGCTGCCCCGTAGCCTTCGGGGATGCGCATCGCCCGGGTCCGGTGCTTCAGCCAGTGGCAGCCGTTCGTCCATGGTCCCGACGTCATGTCGAAGGGTCGTGTGGAGCACGGCTTCGGTGCCGTCCGGGTTGGGCCCACGGCCGAGGACGGCACCGTGGGCTGGAGTGAGGGAGCCCCCATCGGTTCCACCTACGACGACGCGTCGAGTGCGGGCTGAGGAGCGTCGTCGGTGCGGCCGTCTCGCCGCCTGATGGCGGTCGCAGTGCTCGCCATCGTCGGCGCGGTGCCGGCGTCCTGCTCCAGTGATCAGCGCGCATATGAAGTGGCCGCGGAGGGGCTCGTCGGTCCGACGCAGCTGTCGCCGGGCCCCGGCTCCACCCTGCTCGTCGCGCAGCTCGCCGGGCCCGAGAACGCCCGGATGGGGAAGGTCGAGGCGATCGTTCCCGGGGGCGGCCCCGTTGTGCTGGCCGAGGGCCTTGACAAGCCGACCGGCGTCGCCTGGGCCGACGGCGCGGTGTGGATCATGGTGCGCCGGGGCCTGCTCCGGATGCGCTGGGACGGACCCGGCTCGACGCCCGGCCCCGTCGAGACCGTGCTCGACGAGCTCCCGTTCAACGGCCGCAGCGAAGGGACCCTGACGGTCCTGCCGGACGGCCGGATCGTCTTCGAGACGAGTGGGACGACCCGCGATGGCCGGTCCGCCGAACCGGGCGGTGGTCGGCTCTGGGCCATCGACCCGGTCTCGCTCGCCCGGACGGAGCTGGCGTTCGGCCTGAAGAACGCCTACGCGCACGCCCTGGTCGGCGACGGGACGCTGCTCCTCACCGACGTCAACGACGCCAGCCCGGCTCCCGAGGACGAGCTCAACGTGCTCGTGCTGGACCCACCGGCGGCCGGGCCGATCGACTTCGGCTGGCCCCGCTGCGTCGACGCCCACACGGGCGCGGGCTGTGATGGGGCGACGCCACCGCTCCTGCGCCTCCCTCCGGGCGCCACGCCGACCGGTGTCGCCGTGGTGGGCCGCCGTGCGTACGTGGTGCTCCACACCCAGGGACGGATCGTGTCGATCGATCTCGACGACCCCGGCGACGAACCGCGGGTCGAACTGGAGGGCCTGACGCGTCCGCACACCGTGCTGGCGCTCGACGGCGAGCTCCTCGTCACCGAGCACGACACGGGGCGGATCCTGCGCGTCGACGTGTGACCAGGACGGCGCGTCGGGCGGGATGGTGCACCAAGGTCGGTGCGAGGGCGGCGGTCCGGCCAAGGCCACCATCATCGAGCGGCTCTGACACCCGCCCGCTGACCCGCACCTGCTGACGCCCGTCGCGTCCGCCCCCGGTACCCTGCGGCCGTGCGCGTCCCCGACCACGCCCTCGACGAGCTCCGGGAGCAGGGCTTCTGCGTCGTGCCCGGGTTCCTGGCTGCCGACGAGCTCGCCGCCGCCGTCGAGGGCCTCTGGCTCGACTTCCCGACGCCCGAGGCCTACTTCGCCGCCCCCGACGCGCACCCTTCGTATGCGCGCAGTCAATTCGCCGGGCTGCGCACCTTCCCGGCCCGGTCCTGGGCGGTCAACCGGCTGGCCTTCCACCCCGACCTCGTCGATGCCGTCGAGCGGTTCCTCGGCTCGACCGACCTCCAGCTCTACAAGGGCGAGATCTGGGCCAAGTACGCCGGGGCCGTCGACTACGACCAGCCGCTGCACCGCGACTTCGGCAACCACTCCCTGGTCGTGCCCCGCCTCGACGGGTTCGCCATGCAGGTGACGTCGTTCATCCTCCTCTCCGATGTGACCGATCTCGACGCCCCGACCCATGTGGTGTCGCTGGAGCACAGCCGCAACGTCGAGCTGGTGCCCGACCACCGGTCCGCCTTCCCCAACTCCCTCCCCGCCGGGGCCCTGGCCGAGCACGAGGTGGCCGTCACCGGCCCGGCCGGCACGCTGCTGCTCTACCGCACCGACGTGCTGCACCGGGGCACCGACTTCGCCGCCCCTGGTCGCTCGCGCTTCGCCGTGCTGGCCGACTACCAGGTGCGCGGCCCCACCTGGGCGGGGAAGGTGGCCTGGCCCGACCACGCGCTCCAACCGGCGTTCGTCGAGGTCATGGAACGGGCCGACGTGCGCCAGCGCGACCTGTTCGGGTTCCCCCGCCCGGGCGATCCCTACTGGAACGCGCAGACCTGGCGCGACGTCGGTCGCCGCTACCCGCGGATGGACATGGGCCCCTACCGGCCGGACCGGGTCGCAGACGCCTGATGCGGCCCGACCAGGGCCTCAGGCGATCCCGACGAGCCGCTCGCTGAGCGACCAGAGCGCCTCGGCCCGCGCCGCGTCGACGGCGTAGGGCCGCACCCCGTCGTTGCGGTCCTCGTCGTCGCTGCGCTCGGCCGGGCCGCAGTTCTCCAGGTAGGCCCCGCCGAGCCCGGCCACCTCGGAGGCCGTCGCCGCCCACACCGACGTGGCCGCCCCCTGCGCCATGGACTTCCACCGGAACGGCTGGTCCGGTGTCGTGGCCAGACGGCGCCCCAGATCGGCCAGCGTCTCGGCCGTCATGTGGCGGCCCAGGCGGGTGCGGATGCCGCCGGGATGGACCGACACCGCCACCACGCCACGGTCGCCGAAGCGCTGCTGGAAGCCGACGGCGAACAGGGCGTTGGCCGTCTTGGACCGGCCGTAGGCGACGAAGGGGTCATAGGGCATGCGCTCGAAGTTCCAGTCGTCGAGGCTCACGTCGGCGAAGGAGTGGCCGCGTGAGCTCAGCGACACGAGCCGCCCACCCGAGCGCTCCAGCGCCGGGGCCAGCAGCACCCCGAGCAGGAAGTGGCCGAGGTGGTTCGTGCCGAACTGGATCTCGAAGCCGTCCACGGTGAGCCCGAACGGACAGGCCATCACGCCGGCGTTGTTGATCAGCGCGCTGATGGGTTGGCCGACCGTCTCCGCCTCGGCCTGCACCTCGGCGGCGAACCGGCGCACATCGGCCAGCGACCCGAGATCGAGGTGGACCGTGCGCAGCACCGCTCCCGGCACGCCGGCCCGGATCCGCTCCATCGCCTCCGCGCCCCGGCCCGGGTCGCGCACCCCCAGGGTCACCGCTGCGCCGTGCGCCGCCAGAGCCCGGGCCGTCTCCTCGCCCAGACCCCCCGAAGCCCCCGTCACCACGTAGTGGCGCCCGGTGAGGTCGTGCCCGGCGAGCACGTCGTCGGTCGTCGAATCGAAGCCAAGAGCCATGGTGTCCTCCTCCGTCGGGTCGAACGGTACCGGCCGGGCGTCGGAACCTAGGCTGCGCCGCATGTCCCAGGCCGCCATCACCGCCCTGCAGGCCGAATCGGCCCGCGCCCTCGAACTGCTGCGATCCCTCACGCCCGAGGAGTGGGCGGCCCCGTCCGGCTGCACGGGCTGGCGGGTGCAGGACGTCGCCTGCCACATGGCCTCCGTCTTCCACTCCATCGCCGACCCCTCCACCATCGAGGGCGGCACCAGCCCCGACGTCGAGCAGAACGCCGAGGTGCCGGTCCAGGCCCGCCGCCAGTGGACGACCGCGCAGGTGATGGACGAGTACGTCGAGTGGTCGGCCAAGGGCATCGCCGCCATGACCGCGCTGCAGGAGCCGCCGATGCGCGACACGGTGATCCCGCTGGCCAACCTGGGCTCGCACCCCATGCACATCCTCGCCAACGCCATCGTGTTCGACCACTACTGCCACCTGCGCCACGACATCGGTGCGGCCGTGGCCCGGGCCGCCGGGCTCCCCCACGACGCCGACGCCCTGGCCGCCACCCTGGAGTGGATGCTGGCCGGTGTCCCCCAGATGTGCGCGACGGCCCTGGCCGGGTGCAGCCAGGGCGTCAACCTCGCCTTCGAGGGCCCGGCGGCGGGCACGTGGGCGCTGCGGCCCGGCACCGACGGGGGCCTGTGGAGCGTCACCGCCGGCGCCGACCCGGCCCTGCCGACGGCCACGGGGACGGCCCACGACTTCGTCTCCTGGGCGACCAAGCGGGCCGACTGGCGCACGAGCGGTGTCGTGCTGTCGGGCGGCTCGGGGCTGGACGGCGCCGCCGCCACCCTCGACGCCCTCAACGTGATCTGACCTGGGGACGGCGCCGGGCCGGTGTCGGGGGCGCGTCCGGCTCCCGGGCCGCCGCGCGTCGGGCAGGATCGGCCCATGAGCGCCACGAGCACGACTCCCGCCGGCCTGCCCGACTCGATGCTGCAGATGCGGTCGCTGGTGACCGCCGACGGCACCCTCCACCTCTCCCTCGAGGAGGTCCCCGTCCCGGTCCCGGC
>JBIKWW010000318.1:0-4632 GCA_044356125.1 Acidimicrobiia bacterium | reverse complement strand
GTCCGCTACCACCACCGGGAGGCGGTCCCGGCGTCGGGCGGGTTCCTGCTGGCTCCGGTCCACCGCTCCAACGTCGACTTCCTGGTGGTGGGCAACGTCACGCGCCGGCGGATGCGCTACGTGGGCAAGGAGACGATCTGGAAGCCGCGCTGGTTCCGACCGCTGGCCGACGCCCTGGGCGGGATCAAGGTCGAGCGCGGCACCCCCGACCGGGCCTCGATGCGTCGCTGCCTGGAGGTGCTGGAGGCGGGCGAGCCGCTGGTGCTGTTCCCCGAGGGCACCCGGCGGTCCGGTCCGGAGGTCGCCGAGCTCTTCGAAGGGGCCGTCTACCTGGCCCTGAAGGCGGGTGTACCCATCGTCCCGGTCGGGATCGGAGGATCGGCGGCGGCGATGCCCCATGGGGCGAAGTTCCCCCGCCGCGTCCCCATCGAGGTCGTCGTCGGCCATCCGATCACGGTCGAGCCCGGGGAGAAGGCCACGTCGCGGCGCGTCCAGCGCGAGGTCACGGTCCGGCTGCGGGCCGAGATCCAGCGGGTCTTCGACGAGGCGACGGCGCTGGCGGTGGCCCGCAGCCGGTGATGCCGGGCAGGCGGGTGCGGTCGGCATGACTGATGTCTCGTCCCGCTCCTGTCGGTTGGGCGACCGGCACCGGTAGCCTTCCCGCCCCGATGGATGCACGGGCCTTCCTGGGGCTTCAGCCGACGCACAACCGTTACCGCTGGGTGCTGCCCGTGACGGAGTCGATCGCCAACCTCTCGGGTTCGCTGTTCGGGGGTTGCGGGCTGGCGGCCGGGATCGACGCCCTGGAGTCCGTCACCGGCCGACCGGTGATCTGGGCGACGGCGCAGTACCTCGCCTACACCCATGTCGGCCAGGTGATCGACCTGGACGTGGAGATCGGGGCGGCGGGCCGCCAGGTCACGCAGGCCCGGGTGACGGGTCGGGTCGAGAGCACCGAGATCCTCACCGTCAATGCCGCCCTCGGCGAGCGTGATGAACCCGCCCGGGGACAGTGGGTCGTGATGCCCGACGTCCCGCCGCCCGGGGAGTGCCCGCCGCGCGAGTACCGACTGCCCGACCGCAACTCCATCAACCAGCGCCTGGAGATGCGCGTCGCCATCGGCCGGACCATCGACGAGCTCGACGGTCGGCAGTCCATCAACGGACGGTCGGCCATGTGGGCCCGGATCCCCGGCCTGGTGCAGACGTCGGCCGCCGGCCTGGCGGTGCTCGGTGACTGGGTTCCTGCCGGCCTGGGGCAGGCGATGGGCGTTCCGGCCGGGGGCAACTCCCTCGACAACACCCTGCGCGTCGTCGACCGTGATCCGACCGACTGGGTCCTGCTCGACATCCGCGCCGACGCCATCGCCAACGGCTTCGGACACGGGTCGGTGCACATCTGGTCGGCCGCCGGGCGCCTGCTGGCCACGGCGTCGCAGTCGGTCATCTACCGTCGCTGGAACCTCGGCCCGTCCGGGACCTGATCGACCGGACCTCAGCGACCGGACCTGATCGACCGGACCTGAGCCCGGATCGGTGTGGGCCCCGCTCGAGCGGGCTCAGTCGACCAGGGCCCGCAGCACGTCGGACGCAGCGGTGTGCCGGTCGTCGGCGAGGACGCTGCGCGAGGGTGGCGGGACCATGAGCCCGAAGCTCAGCGCGCTGATGATCGCGGGCATAGCCTCGCGCAGCTCCCGTGGGGTGGGGAAGTACTCGTCCTCATCGGTCACCTGGACTCGTTCCACGCCTGATCGGGGGGCGAGCGTGGTGATCACGGCATCCACGAGCTCCTCGGGGGCGGAGGCGCCGGCGGTGACGCCGACCGTTCCGCTCAGATCGGCCGGGAGCTCACCGGGGCTGTTCACCCGCAACACGCGGGGGCAGCCGGCGGCCGTGGCCACCTTCGCCAGCGCAACGGTGTTGGACGAGTTCGCCGACCCGATCACCACGATGGCGTCGCACCGGGGGGCCATGGCCATGAGGGCGTTCTGACGGTTCGTGGTGGCGTAGCAGAGGTCCGATCGGCCGGGCTGCCACATGTCGGGGAACCGGACCTGCGCGGCAGCGAGCACCTCCGCCCAGTCGTGGTGCGAGAGGGTGGTCTGGGCGAGCAGGGCCACCGGCCCGTCGACGCTGAGGCGTTCGACGTCGGACGGTGTCTCGACCAGATGCATCACATCGGGAGCCACCGCCATGGTCCCCACGGCCTCGTCGTGGCCCGCGTGGCCGACGTAGACGATCGAGAAGCCCTTCCCCGCCCTGACCTTGGCCTCGTGGTGGACCTTCGTGACGAGCGGGCACACGGCGTTCACGACGAACCCGCCGTTGGACTGGGCGGCCGCCACGACCTCCGGCGCAGAACCATGCGCACTGAGCATCAGCGGTGCTCCGGCGGGCACTTCGGCGATGTCGTCGACGAACACGACGCCGGCATCGCGGAAGCGGTCGACCACGATCCGGTTGTGGACGATCTCGTGGTAGCAGTACACCGGCCCGTCGAAGGTGCGCACCATCCAGGCCAGGGCCTTGATCGCCATCTCCACCCCGGCGCAGAACCCCCGGGGCTGGGCGAGCAGGACACGTTCGACGCTCATGGGCCCCTGAAGCTACCGGGCACGCCGGGTTACCGGGCGGTACCCCGGTACACTTGCTCGGTGAGCCGCCCGTCCATCGTCGCCGTCGCGCCCGGGTCGCCGGCCGATGTCGCCGGTGTCGAGCCGGGCGACGAGATCGTGACGATCCAGGGTGAATCGGTGCGCGACGTCATCCGGTGGCGGCTGCTGGCCGACGACCAAGACCCCGAGCTCGTGGTGCGTCGCGGGGGGATCGAGCGGGAGTTGCAGATCCTCAAGCCCGCCGGGGTGCCGCTCGGCGTGGAGGTGAGCTCGGCGCTGTTCGACCAGCTCCGCACGTGCGACAACCACTGCCCGTTCTGCTTCATCTACCAGCTTCCGGCCGGGATGAGGCCGTCGCTCTACCAGAAGGACGACGACTACCGGTTGTCCTTCCTGTACGGGAACTTCACCACGCTCACCCGGTTCACCGAGGCCGATCTCGAACGGGTGGTGACCGAAGGCCTGTCGCCGCTCAACGTGAGCATCCATGCGACGGATCCCGGGGTGCGCAACGCCCTGCTGCGCAACCGCCGAGGCGGTCCCTCGTTGCGATGGCTCGGAGCGCTGCTGGATCACGGGGTGACCGTCCACGGCCAGCTGGTCGTCTGCCCCGGGCTCAACGACGGGGAGGTCCTGGAGGCAACCCTCGCCGACGTGCTCGACCGCTACCCCGGGCTCGCCTCGCTGCACGCCGTGCCGCTGGGTCTCTCGAAGTTCAATCGGGAACCCTCGCTGCGCTTGCACACGACCGAGGAGGCGGCGGCCGTGCTCGACACGGTGGAGGCCTGGCAGGAGATCTACCGCAGCACCCTCGGCCGCAGGCTGGTGTTCGCTGCCGACGAGTACTACCTGATGGCGGGCCGGCTCTTCCCCCCCGGTGATGCCTACGAGGGGTTCCCCCAGCACGAGAACGGTGTCGGCATGGTCCGCACCCTGGAGCTCGAGCTCTCGGGCCGGGCCCCGGCACCGACCTCGGTGGCCGACGGCTTCTTCGCCTGGGTCGACGGCCGCGAGGGCCGGTCCGGGGCCGGTGGTTCCGGTGGCGGCGGCGCGGGGGCCGGGTCGCCACTGTCCGGAGCGGTGGCCGCCGGAGCCCCGGCCGAGGGGTACCGGGCGCCTCGGACCGTGTCGCTCGTCGGGCGACTCGCCGAAGCGGTGGGGCTCGATTCCGGTGTCGGTGCCAGCTCCGTCGGGCCCGATGCGCCGGTGGCCATCCTCACGGGAGCGTACGGGGCGACCGTCCTGGCGGAGTTGCTGCCACCCGTGCTCGCCGCTCTCGGGCGTGACGACGTGCGGATCGTGCCCGTCCGCAACGAGTTCTTCGGCGGGAACACTGCGGTCACCGGCCTGCTCGTGGGCGCCGACCTGCAGCGGGTGCTGGCCTCGGAACCGGAGGGCCATCGCTACCTGCTGCCCGACGTGTGCCTGTCGCGCGGGGTGTTCCTCGACGGGACCTCGCCTGATGACCTGCCCCGTCCGGTCGAGGTCGTGCGTACCGATGGCATCGCCTTGGTGGAGGCGCTCCGGGTCGGCGCTCCGACTTCGGCGACCCGAGGATCTGACGGTCGTGTCCAGGAGTCCGAGACGTTGTCCGTGGGGGTTGCGGGATGAGTGAGCAGGCCAAGCGGAGGGAGAAGGCGGCGCGTCGCACACGGGTGTCGGCCACCAATCCCGAGGGACTGCCGACGGTGGCCGTGGTCGGGAGGCCCAACGTCGGCAAGTCCACCCTGGTGAACCGGATCATCGGCCGCCGTGAGGCGATCGTCGAGGAGCGGCCGGGCGTCACGCGTGACCGCAAGGAGCTGTCCGCCGAATGGGCGGGCACTCGCTTCATGGTCGTCGACACGGGCGGGTGGATGCCCGGCGGCACGGCCCTCGACCAGAAGGTGAGCCGGCAGGCGGAGCGGGCGGTGGAGGATGCCGACGTCGCGCTGATGGTCGTCGACGTGACGACCGGCCCGACCGTCGAGGACGACGCCTTCGCCGAGATGCTGCGCCGGCGCCGACGTCCGGGGAC
>JBIKWW010000317.1:0-4636 GCA_044356125.1 Acidimicrobiia bacterium | reverse complement strand
CAGATGGCCGTGGTCCCCCGCATCGGCGAGTGGGCCGATGCCGCCTGGGCGCGCCGGGAGCCGGATGACCCGACCGTGCTGGTGGACGTCCTCGATGCCCTCCGCCTGCTGGCCACCCCGGTCGGGTTCGCACTGGTCGCCGCCCTGTCGTGGTCCTGGATGAAGGCGACGACCCACGACGCCGCGCTCGTCGTCCCCCGCCAACGCCTCCAGGCGCTGCTCGGAGCCGCCTGTGCCGTGCTCGCCTTCGGCATGTTCACCTCGGCCTTCATGCGCTGGGCCGATCCCGATGTGCTCGAGGCCAGCCGCAGCGCGGTGCTCCAGACCCGCCAGGACCACCGCGGCGAGCTGCCCGGGAACCTGGCGCTCACCCCGGACGGCAGCGGGGGGTTCGAGGGCACCGTCGATCGCGGGTCCGCTCCGCCCGGCGGTTCCGACGCCCCCGTCCGGTCGGCGGCGCCGAACCCCGCCCAGGCGGAGCCCGAGACCACCCATCCGCTCATCGCGCTGACCGAGACGTCGGGCTCGGGCCTGCTGCTCGCCGTGACGCTGCTCGTCGTGTGCGT
Source organism: Acidimicrobiia bacterium (assembly GCA_044356125.1). Taxonomy (GTDB): domain Bacteria; phylum Actinomycetota; class Acidimicrobiia; order Acidimicrobiales; family JANYDT01; genus JBIKWW01. The sequence continues at coordinate 4,070 of JBIKWW010000317.1, read as the reverse complement.
CCTCGCCCCCGTCGCCGAGGAGCTGCTGTTCCGCAGCGTGCTGTTCGCGTCGCTCGGTCGGGTGATCGGCATGTTCCCCGCCGCCGTGCTGTCCACGGTGCTCTTCACGCTCGTCCACCTGCCGATCGTCACACCCCCCGCACTCGTCCCCATCGCCGCCCTGGGTGCCGTGCTCTGCCTGCTCACGTGGCGCAACGGATCGGTCGTTCCGGCGCTGGCCGCCCATGTCACCATCAACGCGCTGACGATGGCGACCGCCGTCTCCCGCAACCAGGTCGTGCCGGCCGGTGTCGGCGTGGCCCTCGTCCCGGCCAGCCTCGTGGCCGCCGTGCTGCTGGTGGTCTGGGCCGGCACGCGGCTGGAGCGTGCTCAGTCCCGCTTCCGCAGCTCCAGCGCCCTCGCGTAGGCGGCGGCGCGGGGCGCTCCGGTCGACGAGCTGGCGGCCGCGGCGGCGTCGCGCACGCTGGCTCCGCGGCCGAGGGCGTCGAGGAGGGCGGCGTCGAGGTCCTCGGCCGGAACCGTCCCCGCCGTCGGCTCCGGGGCGCCCTCGAGCACGATCACGTACTCCCCGCGGGGATCGCCGACGGCTGCCGACGCCTCGCCGAGCACGCCGGCCCACGTGCTCTCGAAGCGCTTGGTGAGCTCCCTGCTCACGCTCACCCGCCGGTCGGCGCCGCACGTTGCGGCCAGCTCGTCCAGCGTCGCGATGATCCGGTGCGGGGCCTCGTAGAGCACGACCGTCCTCGGCTCGGAGGCGATCGTGGCGATGCGACGCCTGCGTTCGCCGCCCTTCACCGGGAGGAATCCCTCCATGACGAAGCGGTCGGTCGTCAGTCCGCTGATGATCAGCGCGCTGATGAAAGCGACCGGCCCGGGGGCCGAGAGCACGGGCAGTCCTGCACGGCGGACGGCGGCGACGACGGCGGCACCCGGGTCGCTGATCCCGGGCGTTCCGGCGTCGGACACCAGAGCGACGCGCAGCCCCTCGGCGAGCAGCGCCACGATGCCCGCCGCTGCCGCCTGCTCGTTGTGGGCGTGCACGGCGATCAGTCGCCGGGCCGGGATGCCCAGCGCGCTGAGGAGCTTGCGCGTGTGGCGGGTGTCCTCGCAGGCGATGACGTCGACGGTGCCGAGGATGGCGGCCGCCCGAGGACTCAGATCGCCGAGGTTGCCGATCGGCGTGGCGACGAGCACGAGGCAGGGGCCGTCGGGCAGACCGGTGGCCACCGCCCGCCCCGACGGGGAGCCCGCAGCTCCAGCCGCCGGTCCGGCCGGCGCCGGGCCGGTCATGGACGCCGGTCCCCGGGCGCCTGCCCGATGCCCACCGAGCAACCCACCGAGCAGCCCACCGAGCAGCCCGTCCGCAACCCCCAGGCGGCGAACGATCCGGCCCCCGCCTCGACCACGCGTCGGGCCCGCAGCACGGGCCGCCCGACCCGACCCGGGGCCATGGTGGTGGTCCGCAGGACGGTGCCGTCGGCGGCGACGTGGGCGACGTCGATGGCGAAGCGCATGCCGACCGTGTGGACGGAGCGACAGGGTGAGATCATCAGCGCGCCGACGATCGCGTCGCGACCGAGCAGGCCCCGGCGACGGGCCCGGCGGGTGTCGGCGAGCTCCAGGGGAGCGGCGTCCCGCCCGTCGATCACGAGGCGGTGCTCACCAGCTGCCACCACCACCGCCGCCACCACCCCCGCCGCCGCCGCTGCTGCTCGAGAACCCCGATCCGCCACCGCTGTTCGAGGGCGTGGAGGTGAGGGTCGATCCACCCGCCGTCCGGAGCGACTCGACCTGGTGCCCGAAGACGACCGGGGTGAAGGGCCGGGTGCCGTGGTACCAGTTCTGCTCGGGCAGCGAGGTCAGGTCGGAGAACCGCCGGGCCCACTCGTCGACGATGTCGAGCGCCACGGCGTAGGGCAGGAAGTCGATGAACATCTGCGCCCGCTCGGCGTGGGAGAGCCTCGGCTCCCCCGCCTTCAGGAACCGCTCGAAGCCCCGGATTCGGGCCCACATGGCGGACCCGGAGCTGGACCGGGCGGCGGCGAACTGGGCGGCGACGAGGAAGAGAACCGAGACCAGGACGGCGGCCGCCGCTGCGATCCGCAGCACCGGGATGCGGCTCGCCATGATGAACACCGCCCCCGCGACCACGCCGATGGCGATCGCCGGCCCGCCCATCCTCGACTTCGCCCTGGTCGGATGGGAGGTCACCCATCCCCGTGCCGTCACGTCGTCGAGGACGGCGGACTGGAACGCGTGGAAGCGGGCCGCGAACTTCTGGTCCAGGTCCTTGAGCAGCACGCTGGGCCCGCTGGCGAAGAGGTCGGCGACGAGTCGCTGCTCCCAGGCGGTGGGGGTGTCGGCGACCGGACGGCTCCGGGCGGCGGCGACCCGCAGCTCTCCGCTCCCGGCGGTCAGCCGCCAGCTCTTGCCTTCCTCGGTGATGGTGAGATAGCCGCGCATCGCCAGGTCGAGGATGGTGGCGGTGAGGTGGTCACCGGTCACGCCGAGGCGGGCGAGGGCGCCGATCAGGGCGGGTGGGAGGTCTTCGGGCGGCCCGAGCTCGACGGGCCCTTCCCGGTCCTCGCCGCGGCGCATGGGCCGACGCAGCGCCGTCCCGGGCTCCCCGCGGGAGGCTTCGAGGGGCAGGCCGGCGAAGGCCCGGTCCCGGCCGTCCACGGCCCGGCGGAACAGCGCGGCGATGCCCACGAGGAGCACCGGGACGCCGAGCCAGCTGCCCTTGAGCAGCGCCACCAGCGGCGGATCGCCCCGGGTGACGAGCGGATCGACGGCGAGGGTCCCGGGGGCCGTCGCGACGGTGACGCTCACCCCCTGGAGCGCGGACAGCGACGTGGCCCGGAAGCTCGCCGAGCGGCCGTCGGAGCTCGCCGACGCGCACGAGTCGATCGTCGCCACCCGCCCGGCGAGACAGCGGATGTCGGTGATCGGAGCAGGCATCTCGACCCGCACCGACGCTTCCTCGATCGGCTGCTCCCACTCGAACGGCACGGCGTTCCAGTAGAGCTCGTCGTGGCCCGGGAAGCGGCTGGCGACGCGGGCCACCCGGTAGCGCACCGTGTAGGTGTGCTCACCGGTGATCGTGACGTCGGGGTCGCCGATGCGGACCCGCACGTTCGAGGCTTCGCGGCTGACGACGAGGTCGGCGGGCGTGTCCGGCGACGTGGCGACGGAGACATCCGTGATCGGGTAGCGCCGCACCCGGCGGTCGCCCAGGTCCTGCTCCTCGGGGATGAGCCGGATGATGCCGCGCCGGGGCGAGCCGAAGACCTGCACGATCCGCTCGGTGACGTCCATGCTGCCGTCGCTGTTGACGCGCAGGACGACGTCGAAGCGCCTCGTCGAATCCGAGCCCTCGGCCCGGGCGACGGGGCCACCCGGCCACGCCAGAGCGAAGAACGCAACGAGCACGGCCGAGGCGAGCACGGCCGAGGCGAGCACGGCCGAGGCGAGCACGGCCGAGGCGAGCACGGCCGAGGCGAGCACGGCCGAGCCGGACCGGGCCCCTCCGGACCGGGCCCCTCCGGACCGGGCCCCGACGGACCGGGAACGACGGTGGGGATGCTCGGGTCGGCGCACGGGGGCCGATGCTAGGTCCGGGCCGGTCGGTCCCGGCGGGTCAGCTCAGGCGGGCAGCGGCCCAGGGGATCATGCGCCGCACGAGATCGTCGAAGGCGGCCACCCCGAGCTCGAGGTCGGCCGTGGCGGTGTCCTCGATGTGGGTGTGCGACAGCCCGTAGAGCGAGGGCGTGAACATCATGATCGTGGGGATCCCGGCGCGGGCCATCTCGGCCGAATCGTGCATGGGTCCCGACGGCATGACATGGCGCAGTCCGCTCCTGGCCTCCACGACGTCGGAGGCGAACTGCACGAGATCGGGGTGGAACGTGATGGGGTCGATCGACCACAGGACCTCGATCTCGGCCTCCACCTGTTCCTCGGCGGCGATGCGGGCGACGAGCTCCTCCAGCCCGGACACCAGGGAGTCGAGCACCACCCGGTCGATGTGGCGCATGTCGACGGAGAACTCGGTGCGGCCGTTGACGGCCGTG
>JBIKWW010000031.1:0-15667 GCA_044356125.1 Acidimicrobiia bacterium | reverse complement strand
CCTTACCTGGCCGAGGTCGCCGCCTTCCGGTCCGCCATCGGGGCTCCGGTGCTGCACGCCTCGCGCATCGCCGATCCGGCCACCGCCGTCCATGCGCTCGAGTCCGGAGCGGTGGACCTGGTGGGCATGACCCGTGCCCTGGTCGCCGACCCGCACCTGGTGCGCAAGCTGGAGTCGGGAACCCCCGAACGGGTCCGGCCCTGCGTGGGGGCGGCGTACTGCATCGACCGCATCTACATGGGCCGCGACGCCTTCTGTGCCCACAACCCGGCCACGGGCCGCGAGACCTGGCTGCCGCACACCATCGAGCCCTCGCCCGGCCCGAAGCGCCGCGTGGTCGTGGTGGGCGGTGGCCCGGCCGGCATGGAGGCGGCCCGGGTGGCCCGGCGACGCGGTCACGACGTCGTGCTGTTCGAGGCGTCCGACCGCCTCGGCGGTCAGGTGGTCATCGCCGCCCGGGCGGCGTGGCGCCACGACCTGCGCGGCATCACCGCGTGGCTGGGCGACGAGATCGGGGCTCTGGGTGTCGACGTGCGTCTGGGCACGGCCGTGGGGGCCGCCGAGGTGCTGGCCGAGCGACCCGACGTGGTCGTCGTGGCCACCGGTGGCTCACCGCGGGTCCCCGAGATCGAAGGGGCGGACCTCACCGCCTCGGCGTGGGACGTGCTCGCCGGGCAGGTCCAGGTGGGCGGCCGGGTGCTCGTGTTCGACGGCGAGGGCCGCCACGGCGCGATCTCCGTGGCCCAGCATCTCGCCGAGCGGGGCTCGACGGTCGTCCTCGCCACCCCGGACCGGCTGGTCGGCCGGGAGCTCGGCGGCTCGAGCTACCCCATCTACCTGGGGGCCCTGGCCCGGGCCGGGGTGACGCTGATGACCGACCGGCACCTCACCGCCGTCCGCCGGGACGACGACGGGGCCCTGCGGGTCGCGCTGCGCCACGAGTACGGCGAGACGACCGAGGTGCACGAGGTCGACACGGTCGTGACCCAGCTGGGCACGAGCCCGATCGACGACGTGTTCCACGCCCTCCGGCACGGCGCCGTCAACGGCGGCACCACCGAGGTGCACGCCCTGCGCGACGGCCGTCCACAGCCCTGGTTCACCCCCGACGCCGCGGAGGCCGACGGCTACCTGCTGTTCCGGGTGGGCGACGCCGTGGCCTCACGCGACATCCACGCCGCCCTGCTCGACTCGCTGCGCCTGCTCAAGGACTGCTGACGCGCCAGTGCACCCGGCCGTCCGTCAGCGCCGCCGATCCATCGGGCAGCAGCACCTCGAAGCGACCGTCGGTCCAGGCCCGGATCGTCAGCGCGCCGGGCATCGGGACCGGCGCCGCGAAGCGCCCGGTGATGCGCCCGATGCGGCGCCGACCGTCGCCCATCAGGTCGTCGACGGCGCTCACCGCCCGGGCCAGTGTGGCCGTGCCGTGCAGCAACAGGAACGGCAGCCCGGCGGCGGCAGCCGCCTCCCACTCGGTGTGGATGGGATTCCAGATGCGGGCGCACTCGGTGTAGAGGTGGGCGTCCTGGGTGCCGACCTCGATCGCCGTCGTGACGGGCCCTGCGGGCCCGGTCGATCCCGTGGGCCCGGTCGATCCCGTGGGAGGGTCCCATGGCGCGGGCCGCACGGGGGGCCCGGGTTCGCCGACGAAGTCGACGCCCAGCAGCACCGAGCGCTGGTACGTCGTGGCCACCCGGGCTCCGTCGGCGTCGACGGTCTCGAGGCGGGTCCACATCACCGCTCCGGCCCGGCCCGGCTCGGCCCCCACCACCTCGGCGACGGTCACGAGATCGTCACCCGGCCGGATCGCGCGGTGCACGGTGAGGTCGTGCGCCGCGTGCACGCCCCTGGCGGCCTCGTCGCGGGTGAGCCCCTCGGCCCGCACGGCGAGCACGGCGGGCCACTCCAGACACACCGGGAACAGGGGATGGGCGACGGCGTCGGTGGCGAACACGGCCGGCGACGTGTCGTGGATCCCGGCGCTGTAGGCCAGCACCCAGCGCAGGTCCACGTGATGGTGGAACGGGGGCGTGGTGGAGCCGATGACGGCGGCACTCAGGGGCACGGCGACATCGTGGCAGAAGCGGCGCCTCCGGCCACCGGTAGGGTGCCGGAGCCATGACCGCCGCGCCCGATCTCCGCTACGGGTCGGCCGCCGGGCGCTGGGTCATCGCCGCCACGGTCCTGGGCTCGGGGGTGGCCTTCCTCGACGGCTCGGTCGTCAACAGCGCCCTCCCCGCCATCCGCCGCGACCTGGGCGGCACGCTCGCCGGGCAGCAGTGGGTCGCCACCGGCTACCTGCTCACCCTGGGATCGCTCCTCGTGGTCGGCGGATCGCTCGGCGACCGGTTCGGGCGGCGTCGGCTGTTCGTGCTCGGGCTCGTCGGATTCGGTCTCACGTCGGTCCTGTGCGGGCTGGCTCCCACGCTCGAGTGGCTGATCGCCGGGCGCATCCTCAAGGGAGTGGCGTCGGCCGCCCTGGTGCCGGGCAGCCTGGCCATCATCTCGGCCGTGTTCCGGCCCGAGGACCGCGCCCGGGCCATCGGGGCATGGTCGGGGCTGGCCTCGATCTCCACCGCCATCGGGCCGTTCCTGGGCGGCTGGCTGATCGATGCCGTGTCGTGGCGCTGGATCTTCCTGATCAACCCGGTGCTCGCCGCCGTCCCCCTCGCCATCGCCCGGCGCTTCGTGCCGGAGACGAGGAACCCGGTCGCTCCGCCCGTCGACCTCGTCGGCGGGGCGCTGCTGTCCGTCGGGTTGGCCGGAGTGGTCTTCGCGCTCATCGAGGGTCCGTCGAACGCCTGGCCCGCACCGTCGGCGGCCTCGGCCGGGACCGGCGTGCTCGCGCTGGTGGCGTTCGTCGCGTGGGAGCGGCGGACCCGCCATCCGATGGTCCCGCTGTCGATGTTCGCCTCCCGCCAGTTCAGCGGCGCCAACCTCACGACGTTCGTGGTCTGGGGGGCCGTCGGGGCCGTGTTCTTCCTCCTGACCCTGCACCTCCAGCAGGACCTCGGCTACTCCGCCCTGGAGTCCGGCGCCGCCACGCTGCCCGTCACGATCATCGTGTCGCTGCTCGCCTCACGGGGCGGGGCGCTGGCCGAGCGGATCGGCCCCCGGCTGCCCCTGACCGTCGGCGCGCTGATCATCGCCTCCGCGTTCGCGCTCATGACCAGGGCCCAGCCGGGTCGGAGCTACCTGACCGGCGTGCTCCCCGGGGTGGTGGTGTTCGGGATCGGCCTCACGCTGGCCGTCGCCCCGGTCACGACCACGGTGCTGGCCGCCGCCGACGACCGCCACGCCGGCATCGCGTCCGCCATCAACAACGCCGTGGCCCGGGTCGCCTCGCTGCTGGTGATCGCCGTGATCCCGAGCCTGGCCGGGATCTCGACCAGGGCGGGCGACCTGGGCGACGGCTTCGTGCGGGCCATGTGGCTGTGCGCCGGCCTGGCCGCCCTCGGCGCCGTCGTGGCGGCCTCGACGATCACCCTCGACGCCCGTCCGGCAGGGCGCCCGGGCCCGGCCCGACCGGACTAGCCGGCCGCCGTCTCCACCACCGTCTGCATGCGCCGGAGCTGCTCGAGGCTCAGGTGGCAGCGCAGGTAGTGCCCGGGCTCGACCTCGACCAGTTCGGGCTCGACCGTGGCGCACCGCTCCTCCACGCCGCTGCCGGCCCGGCGGGGGCAGCGGGTGTGCAGCACGCATCCCGACGGGGGCCTGGCCACGCTGGGTACCTCGCCCTGGAGCCGGACGCGCATCGGAGCCTCGCCGTCGATGGAGGGCAGCGACGAGACCAGCGCCTCGGTGTAGGGATGGTGCGGACCGGCGAACACCGCATCGGCGGGACCGAGCTCCATCAGCCGGCCCAGGTAGAGCACGGCGATGCGGTCCGACAGGTACCGGACCACGCCGAGGTCGTGGGAGATGAACAGGTAGCTCACCTGCTCGGTGCGCTGCAGATCGACGAGCAGGTTCAGGATCGCCGCCTGGACCGACACGTCGAGCGCCGAGGTGGGCTCGTCGCACACCACCAGACGCGGGTTCCCGGCGAAGGCCCGGGCGATGGCGACGCGCTGCTTGAGACCACCCGACAGCATCGCCGGCTTCACGGCATGGAGACGGGGGTCGACCCGCATCTCGGTGAGCAGGTCCTCGGCGCGGCGGACCGAGTCGTCCTTGGACTTCCCGGCCAGCTTCGACACCGCCCGGCCGACGATGCGGCGCACCGAATGACGGCGGTTGAGCGCCGAGTCGGGGTTCTGGAAGACGATCTGCACGGAGCCGACGTCGGCCGCCGACCGGTCGGCGACGGTCTCGCCGAGGCGGTGCCCGTCGAGCTCCACGATGCTGCCGCCGTCGGGGTGGGTGAGACCGAGCAGCACCTTGGCCAGCGTGGTCTTGCCCGAGCCCGACTCCCCCACCAGGCCGAGCGTCTCGCCCGCCTTGAGCGACAGGGCGATGTCGGTGAGCACCTTGACGGACGTGTCGTCCTTGCCGAAGGTCTTGCTCAGCCCCCGCAGGGTGATGAAGGGCTGGTCACCGGCCGGGCCGCCCCCGTGTCCGGCCGACCCGGCTCCGTTCCCCGCTGGGGCCCGGTCCGGGGCCGTGTCCCGGGCCCGGTGGGCTCCGCCGAGCTCCACCACGGGGGGACGCGTGGTGCGGCACTCGTCGGTGGCGATGGGGCAGCGGTCGACGTACACGCAGCCGGGCAGCTCGGCGCCCAGCGGTGGCAGCGAACCGGGGATCGTGTCCAGCCGGTGGAGGCCCTTCTGCAGCCCGGCCCGGGGGATGCAGCGCAGCAGCCCGACAGTGTAGGGGTGCTGCGGGTTGCCCAGCAGGTCGACGGTGGGGCCCTCCTCCACGAGCTGCCCGGCGTAGAGCACGCCGATGCGGTCGCACATGGAGCGGATCACGCCGAGGTTGTGGCTGATGAACAGCACCGAGGTGTTCGTCTCCCGGCGCAGGTGCCGCACGAGGTCGAGGACCTCGGCCTCGACGGTGGCGTCGAGGCCCGTCGTGGGCTCGTCCATGATCAGCAGCCGGGGATCGGTGGCCAGTGCCATGGCGATGACGACGCGCTGGGCCATGCCGCCGGACAGCTCGTGGGGGTAGCGGCGCATCACCTTGGTGACGTCGGCGATCTGCACCTGTCGCAGGGCCGCCTCGACCCGGGCCGGGGCCTCGGACTTGGCCACCCCGTTGAGGATGAACACCTCGCCCACCTGGTCCCCGACGCGGATCGAGGGGTTCAGGGCGGCGATGGGGCTCTGGTACACCATCGAGATGGCCGAGGACCGCAGGGCCCGGACCTCGTCCATGGCCATGCCGACCATGTCGCGGCCCTCGAAGCGGATGGAACCGCCGGTGATGCGGCCGTTGCGGGGCAGGTAGCGCAGCGCCGCATAGGCCGCCGTCGACTTGCCGCAGCCAGACTCGCCCACCAGCCCGTAGGCCTCGCCGGGGGCGATGGAGAACGAGACGTCGCGCAGCACGGGGCGGTCGATGCCGCGCACGGTGTAGGCGACCCCGACGTGGTCGAACTCGAGCGTCGGCGTGCCCAGCGGGGCACCGGCCCCAGGAGCCGGGACGGCGGCGGTTGCGGTGCTCATCGCTCGAAGACCTCCGAGAGGGCGTCCTGCACCAGGTTCACGGCCAGGGCGAGGGAGGCGATGGCCGCCGCCGGGAACACCGTCGCCGACCAGTTGAGGCCGTTCAGGTACTTGTAGTGGGTGGCCACCTGCGTGCCCCAGTCCGGTGATTCGGGGCCGGCACCGGCACCGAGGAACGACAGCGTCGCCATGGCGAAGATGGCATAGCCGAGGCGCACGGTGAACTCGACGGCCAGGGCGGGCAGCACGTTGGGCAGGATCTCGGAGACGAGGATGTGGGGCGTGCCCTCGGTGCGCAGCCGCGCCGCGGCCACGTAGTCCAGCTCGGACTCGCCGAGCACCACCGAGCGCACCGTGCGGGCGATGATCGGGGTGAAGACCACGGCGATCACCACCATGACGATCACCATCGACTTGCTGTCGACGGTCGAGGTGATGAGCAGCGCCAGCACGATCGTCGGGATCGAGGACAGCACGTCGGCCGTCCGCATGATGATCTCGTCGGCCAGCCCCTTGAAGTAGCCGGCGGCCAGTCCGAGCAGGGTGCCGAAGACGGCGGCGATGACCGTGGCGCCGACGGCCACGAACAGGATCACCCGGGCCCCCACGATCACGCGGCTGAACACGTCGCGCCCGAGGCTGTCGGTGCCCCACCAGTAGCGCCAGCTCGGCTCCTGGAGCTTGCCCAGCAGGTCCTGGGCGGACGGGTCCTTCGGGGCGATCAGACCGGGCACCAGGGCGCAGGCCGACCAGAACAGCAGGATCAGCGCGCCGATGATGAACGACGGCTTGCGCAGCAGCAGCCGGAGCCGCTCCTGGCGCTGGGTGCGGCGCTCCTCCACGGCCCGGGCCCGGGCGGCGTCGATGGCCGGCTCGGCCCCGGTGGCGGGCTGCAGGGCGCTCATCCGAGCACCGCCTGGCGGACACGCGGGTTGAGCGCCGTGTAGAGCACGTCGGCGAGGAGGTTGGCGACGATGACGATCACCCCGATGAGCAGCACGGCCCCCTGCACGAGCAGGTAGTCGCGTTGTCGGACGGCGTTCTGCAGGAGGTAGCCGAGGCCGTTGTAGTTGAAGTAGGTCTCCACGGCCACGAGGCCGCCGATCAGGTAGGCCATCTGCGTGGCGATGACGGCGATGGTCGGCATCAGGGCGTTGCGCAGCACGTGGCGGCGGATGACGAGCCGCTCGGGCAGGCCCTTGAGGCGGGCCGTGCGCGTGTAGTCGGCGTCGAGCGACTCGATCACGCCCGCCCGGGTGATGCGGGCGATGTAGCCGTAGAGCACCATGACCAGGCACAGCGCCGGCAGGATCAGGTGCTTGTACTGGGTGACGATGGCGGCGGCGTTGCCGTCGGGTGGGGTGGCCGTGCTGGGCAGCCACTTGAGCCGGACGGCGAAGATCAGCACGAAGAACACCGCCCACACGAACTCGGGGATGACCGCCGCCGACAGGCCCCCGATGGTGAGGATGCGGTCGATGCGGGTGTCGCGGCGCAGGGCGGCCACCACACCGCCCAGGATGCTGAGCGGCACGATGAGCAGGAACGACATGATCGCCAACCGGGCCGAGTAGCCGACCGCGGTGCGCAGCTTCTCCGTGACGGGCACGTCGTAGAGATAGGAGTTGCCCAGGTCACCCCGTAGGGCGTCGGTCAGCCAGTTCCAGTACTGGACGGGGATCGGCCGGTCCGTTCCCAGTTCGCGGTTGAGCTGCTTGATCGCCTCCGGGTCGGCGAAGGGCCCGAGCACCTTCTTGGCGACGTCGCCCGGCAGCAGGTGCGTGGCGAAGAACACGAGCACCGAGACCAGGAAGATGGTGAGGAGCGCCAGCAGGAGCCGGCGGACCAGGAAACGCCTCATCGTGGGTTCTGCCGTTCGGGGGTTCTGCCGTTCGTGGGTTCTGGCGGCGGGGTGGGAGTGAACCACAGCGGCCCGACGTGATCACGCCGGGCCGCCGCGGTTCGCTCTGGACAGCAGGGACGGCCGCCGGGGCGGCCGCGGGGATCAGGCGAGCCTGGCCCGCGTGGTCTCCACGTTGTTCATGCCGTTGGAGTAGTTGCCGGTGAGGCCCTTGCGGGCGACGTCGAGGGCGTTGCCGAAGTAGGCGAACCCGATCGGCGAGTCCTCGAGCATGATCTCCTGGATCTTCTTGGAGGCCGCCTTCTGGACCTGCACGTCGGCTGCACCCACGAAGCGGGTGATCTCGGCGTCGAGCGTCGGGTTGCTGTACTTGGAGGCGTTCCACACACCGCCGGTCTTGACGGCGGCGTTGAGGTACACGTTGGGCACGTCGCGGTGGCCGTACTCGGTGATGCCGAAGTCGGACTTGAGCCAGCTCGGATCGCGCTTGTCGTCGTAGTAGGCGGAGCCGTCGTCGTCGGCGATGTCGATGTTGACGTTGATGTTGATGTCCTTGGCCGACTGCTTGATGACCTGGGCCAGCAGCTTGATGTCGGCCCGGCCCCAGCTCGTCAGGGTGACGTCGAAGCCGTTCGGCTTGCCCGCCGCCGCCATGAGGGCCTTGGCCTGGTCGAGGTCCTTCTTGCGCTGGGCGACGGTCTTGTCGGTGGTCGGCATGTTGGGCGTCATCGGGCTGTCGTTGCCGATGACCCCGAAGCCGTCGACCACGCCGGCGACGATGCCGGGCCGGTCGAGGGTCAGCAGGAGGGCCTGGCGGAGGCGCTTGTCGGCGGCGAAGGGGCCACGCGAGGCGCTCAGGTGGATCTGCAGGTGGCCGTTGGACGGGGTCTTGGTGACCGTGAAGTTCGGGTCGTTGGACAGCGTCTTGGCGGTGGCCGCCGAGGAGAAGGCGTCCCAGTCGACCTGGCCGGACTGCAGGGCGGCGAGGCGGGCCCCGTCGTCTTTGAACATCAGGAACTGCATCCGCTCGAAGTTAGGCTGGCGGGTCTTGTCCCAGTAGTTCGGGTTGCGCTTGTAGGTGACGCCCTGGTCCGGGGTGTACTTCTCGAGGATCCAGGGGCCGGCGCCCACGAACGACGACTCCCACGTGCCGGTCTGGTAGTCCCGCGGCAGGATGATCATGTTGTAGTTGGTCGAGCCGACCAGGTACGGCCAGGCGCCCACCGGGGTGTTCAGCTTGAACTGGACCGTGTAGTCGTCGACCTTGGTGGTGCCGCCCTTGTCGAGGATGCCCTTGAAGACCGACAGGGCGTTGCCCTTGTTGGCCGGGTCGGCGTGGTAGTCGAAGGTGAACACGACGTCGTCGGCCGTGAGCGACTTGCCGTTGCTGAACCTGATGCCCCTGCGGATCTTGAACGTCCAGACGGTGGAGTCGGCGTTGGCCGACCAGCTCTGGGCCACGCGGGGCTCGAGCACGCCCTGGTTGTTCGACCAGGCCAGGTACTCGCCGGCGAAGCCGAGGTGCATGAGCGCGCCGCCGTTGTTGACGACGAGCGGCTCGATCTTCGAGCCCGGGGCGATGCCCGAGACGCGCAGCAGGGGCCTGCGCCTGGCCGATGCGGTCTTGGTGGCCGCCGTTGCGGACACCCCCGCGAAGGCCGAGGCGAGCGGGATGCTCATGCCGGCCACGGTGGCCAGCTTCATGAACTCGCGACGCCCGATGCCGCCGGCACGGAGCTCGTCGATGTAGTGGTTCTCCCGTTCGGACAGCTCGCGGCGCATCGCCTCGAGCATCGGGTCCTGGTGGCTCATGCAATAGCTCCTTGAAGACGGAGCTTGCGCGGGTCGGTCCGCCTCGCTCCGGTGGATGGGTTGGTGTGGCCTCGTCCGCCTCACCGCCACGCCGGGCCCGGCCGGGGGCGGATGCCCTCGGGACGGATTCCGGCAGTGACCGTGGCCACTGGTTCTACCCGACCCGTCACCGTGCCCACAAGTAGTGCCGTTCACCGTTCACGGGCTGGCAACCTGGGGAGGTGTCCACCTCCCCCCTGCAGGTCCTGCGCCACCGGGACTTCGCTCGCATGTGGACGGCCACCGTCGTGTCCGACGTCGGGACCTGGATGCAGCTCGTGGCCATCGGCACCCTGGTCGCCACCAGCACCGGGAGCGCCCTGCGGACCGGCCTGGTCGCCGTCGCCACGTTCGCCCCCCAGGGCCTGGCCGCCCCACTGGCCGGGATGCTCGCCGACCGCCACGACCGCCGTCACCTCTTCCTCATGGTGCTGGCCGGCCAGACGGTGGCGGCGATCGGCCTGGCCCTGGCCGTCCGCCAGGGAGTCGGCTCGCTGGGGCTCACCGGGATCGTGCTGGTCCAGGGCGTGATCGGGGCGGCCGCCAACCCGATCGCCGCCGCCATGCTCCCGGACCTCGTCCCCCGCCAGCTGCTGCTGGCGGCGTCGTCGCTGCAGGCGGTGTCGTGGAACTCGGGCCGCATCCTCGGGCCCATCCTGGCCACCGTGGTGGTCGCCGTCGTCGGACCGGCCTGGGCCATCGTGGCCAACGCCGTCAGCTTCGCCGTGCTGTTCGTCGCCATCGGCCGGCTCCGGCGCCCGTTCCGCCCGGCCGCCACCGACGTGAGCGAAGGGGTGCTCACCCGGCTGCGCAACGGCGCCGCCGCCATGCGCCGCGGCCGTTCGCTCATGCACGCCTGGCAGATCGCCATCGCCGGCCAGTTGCTGGTCGCCCCCCAGATCGGCCTGGCACCGATCATCGCCACCCGCTCCCTGGGCGGGGACCGCACCACGGTCAGCGCCCTGCTGGTGGCCATGGGCGTGGGCAGCATCATCGGGTCGCTGTCGGTCTCCTACCTCGTCGCCCGCTTCGGCCGGTCGCGGGTGGCCGTCGCCCTGCTCAGTGGGGCCAGCACCCTCGTCGTGGTCTACGGGCTGGCCCGGAGCATCCCGCTGGCCACCGCTGCGGTGGCGCTGGTGGGCATGTGCTTCATCGGGGGCCACATCACCGTGCAGAGCGTCGTGCCCCGTGACTCGCCGCCCGGCGAGCGGGGCCGCATCGCTTCGCTCCAGTCAGCCAGCCTGGGCTTCACCTACGGCCTCGGGGTGATCTGGATGGGTGCCCTGGGTGACGCCACCAGCCTGCACCTGTCGGTCACCGCCGGGGGTTGCGTGGCCGCCGCCCTGCTCGTCTGGTCCGTCCTCCGTCACCGCGACCGGTGGCGCCTCCTCGACCATGGCGACGAGCCACCGCGCTCGGCGATGATGACGTGATGACGGCGTCCTCCTCACCCTCCTCCCCGCCTGGAGCCGCCTCCGTGCTGACCGTGCTCCCCGTGGGCCCCGCCTGCGGTGCCGACATCCACGGCGTCGACCTGGCCCGGGCCGACGACGCCCAGATCGCGCTGGTGGCCGCCGCCATCGCCGAGCACGGCGTCGTGTTCGTCCGCGGCCAGCACCTCGACCCCGAGCAGCAGGTCGCCGTGACGGCCCGGTTCGGCGACGTGCTGCGGGTCCCCTACATCGGCCACCTCGCCGACCATCCCGACGTCATCGCCGTGCTGAAGGAGGCCGACGAGCGCCGCATCTCGACCTTCGGGGGCACCTGGCACTCGGACTTCTCGTTCCTCGACGAGCCGCCGAGCCTCACCCTGCTGCAGGCCGTCGAGCTGCCCGAGGTCGGCGGCGACACGGTGTGGTCCAGCCAGTACGCGGCCTACGAGTCGCTGTCGGAGGGCCTGCGTCGCCTGATCGATCCCCTCAAGGCGGTGCAGACGGGCTGGCCCCACGGCACCACCGGCCCCTCGGCCGACGACCCCGGCCTCAGCCGGTCCGTGAAGATGGTCCGCCAGGATCCCACCGCCGACCGTGAGGTGCTGCACCCCGTGGTGCGGGTCCATCCCGTCACCGGCCGCCGGGCGCTGTTCGTCAACCCCGTCTACACGCAGCGCTTCGAGGCGATGACGGCGGCGGAGTCCCGTCCCCTGCTGCAGTTCCTCTTCGAGCACGCCGTGCGACCCGAGTTCCAGGTCCGGCTCCGCTGGACGCCGGGCACGCTGGCCATCTGGGACAACCGCTGCCTGCTGCATCTCGCCATCAACGACTACGACGGGGCCAGGCGTCTGCTGCACCGGACCACGGTCGCCGGCGAACGCCCGCTTCCCGTCGGCTCGGCCGCCGACCGCCACGCCCCGGCAGCCTGAGATGGACGACCGCTTCGCCGGTCTGCAACGACAGCTCGACGACGCCGTCACGGCCGGAGCGCCCGGCGTCGTCGCCGCCGTGATGGTCGATGGTCGCACCGTCTTCGAGGGTGCCGCCGGGCTGCGTCGGGTGGGGGCTCCCGACCCCATGACGGTCGACACCGTCCTCGCCATCTTCTCGATGACCAAGGCCGTCACCTCGGCGGCGGCGATGCAGCTCGTGGAGCGTGGCCTGCTGCGACTCGACAGGCCCGCCGCCGAGGTGCTGCCCGAGCTCGGCGCGCTGCGGGTCCTCGAGGGCTTCGCCGACGACGGCACCCCCCGCCTGCGAGCGCCGGCCCGGCCGGTGACGCTGCGCCACCTGCTGACGCACACCTCCGGGTTCGTCTACGACATCTGGAACGCCGGGATGACCCGGTGGATCAGCGGGACCGGCACCCCGTCGCTGTTCTCCCTGCGACGCGACGCCCTGCGCCTGCCCCTGGCCTTCGACCCCGGCGACCGGTGGGACTACGGGATCGGGATCGACTGGGCCGGCCTGATGGTGGAGGAGATCGCAGGGACGACCCTGGGCCGCTGGTGCGGGGAGCACCTGTTCGGGCCGCTGGGCATGTCCGACACGTCGTTCGCCCCCGGGCCCGACCAGCGGGGCCGCCAGGCCACGATGCACGTCGCCTCGCCGAACGGGCCGGTCCCCGCCCCGATGGCTCCCCCCGAGGCCCCCGAGTTCGAGATGGGCGGCGGCGGGCTGGTGTCGACGGTGCGTGACTACCTGCGCTTCGCCGAGATGGTCCGTCGGGGTGGTGAGCTCGACGGCGTGCGGGTGATGGAGGCGGCGACGGCAGCGGCCATGGGCACCAACGCCATCGGCGACGTGCTCGTGCGGCCCCTCGTCTCGGTGAACCCGCGCCTGTCGCAGGACTGCGATCTCCATCCCGGCGTGCCCTGCCGCTGGGGCCTCGGCTTCCTCGTGAACGAGACCGGGACCGCCGAGGGGCGGGCGGCGGGATCGATGTCGTGGGCCGGTCTGGCCAACACCTTCCAGTGGATCGACCCGACGAACGGGGTGAGCGCCGTGTGGGGGACCCAGCTGCTGCCCTTCATGGAACCGCGGACGGTCGCCGCCCTGCGCCGCTTCGAGCGGGCCGTCTACGACGCCCTGGCCCGCTGAACCGCTCGGCCGGGTCGGGTCAGGCCGGGTCAGGTCCTCCCCCGGGGTACGGCCGACTCGGGGATGCCGCCGCGGCGGTCGAGGTACTCGTCGGCGTAGGAGCGGGGGTCCTCGAGGGGCTCGAGGTGCGTGGTCACGGTGAGCTGGGGCACGGCCTCGTGGAGGTCGTGCTCGATGCGTTCGAGGAGGTCGTGGGCGTCGAACACGGAACGGTCCCCAGGTACCAGCACGTGCACGGTCATGAACGACCGGCTCCCCGCCTGGCGCGTGCGCAGGGCGTGGAACTGCACGTCGAAGGACCGGTAGCGCTCCAGCACGGCCTCGACGGCGGCACGCTGGTCGGTGGGCAGCGAAGCGTCGAGCAGCCCCCGCACCGAGCGCCGGATGAGCATCCAGCCGGCGACCACGATGTTGACGGCCACCCCGATGGCCACGAGCGGGTCGAGGACCTCCCACCCCGTGAGGGCCACGAGCAGGAACCCGGTGAGCACCCCGGCCGAGGTCCAGACGTCGGTCATCAGGTGCTTGCCGTCGGCCTCCAGGGTGATCGACCGGTGGCGGCGGCCCGCCCGCAGCAGCACGATGGCGACGCCGAGGTTCACGAAGGCGGCGGCGCCGGACACGGCGAAGCCGACCCCGAGCCGTTCCACGGCGACCGGCTCGAGCAGGCGGGGGACGGCCACGGCGGCGATCGACACCGCGGCCACGACGATCAGCGTGCCCTCGACCCCCGCCGACAGGTACTCGGCCTTGGCCCGGCCATAGGTGTAGTCCTCATCGGGCTCCTTGCCCACGGCGCGCAGGGCGAACATGGCGATGAGCGCAGCGGCCAGGTTGACGCCCGACTCGAGGGCGTCGGAGAGCAGGCCCACCGACCCCGTGAGGGCGGCGGCGCTGCCCTTCATGGCCATCGTGACGATCGCCGCGGCGATCGACAGCCAGGCGTAACGGGTGAGACGGGCTCGTTCGGTGGCGATGCCGAGACGGTACTCCGGTGGTCGGTGCGGTCAGCCTCCGACGGGGGCGCCGACGGCCAGCCGGGCCCGGAAGGCGGCGAACATCTCGCGCCGAACGGGTTCGCCGGACTTGAGGACGTCGACCGACCGCACCGAGATGTGGATGTGGCCGCGGGCCCGGATGTGGGCGACGTCGACCCCGGCGGCGGCCAGGGCGGCGGCGTAGGCGTCGCCCTCGTCGCGCAGGGGATCGAACTCGGCGGTCACGATCACGGCCGGGGGCAGTCCGGTCAGCGAGTCCGCCCGGAGCGGGGATGCCCGAGGATCGCTGCGGTCGGCCGGGTCGCAGTAGAGGTCCCAGAACCACCGCATGGTGGCGGCCCCGAGCACGTAGCCCTCGGCGTTGTCGACGTAGGAGCGGGTCTGCATGGCGCCGTCGGTCACCGGGGTGAGCAGGAGCTGGGCGCTCACGGCCGGGCCGCGGGCGTCGCGGGCCAGGATGCTCACCACCGTGGCCAGGTTGGCGCCCGCGCTCCAGCCGGCCACGGCCACCGGCCCCGGTCGGCCACCCAGCTCGGCGGCGTGGTCGGACACCCATCGCAGGGCGGCGAGGGCGTCGTCGACGGCGGCGGGGAAGCGGGCCTCGGGGGCATGGCGGTAGTCCACGGACACGACCACGGCGTCGGTCGAAACGCACAGGTCGCGGCAGAAGGCCCCGTCGGTCGTGGCGTCGCCGATCACCCAGCCCCCACCGTGGAAGTACACGACGACCGGGTGGGGCCCCTCGGTGGCCGGGCGAAAGAGTCGGTAGGCCAGCTCACCGGCGGGCCCGGGCAGGGTGCCGTCGATGATCTCGCCCACCTCCGGCCCGGGTGGGGCCTGAGCGGCACCCACCTTCATGCTCGCCCGCGCCATCTCGACGGGAAGTGACTCGGTGGGCGGCAGACCCATCGTGGCCATCATCTCCAGCATGATCATCACGTCGGGCTGCAGGCGCCGCACCACGCCGTCGTGGACGATCTCGCCGCCCGGGCCGCGCTGCACGAAGCCCAGGTAGCCGGCGGCCACGACCTCGTCGCAGATGGCCCGGTAGCGGCCCACGCCACCGGGGTAGGGCAGGAACACCCGGGGCTTGCCCGGCACGTTGGCCCCCATGTACCAGCTGTTGGCCTGCGGCATGAGGGTGATGTCGGCGAAGTCGTTCACGTGCTGCACCCAGCCGGCCACCGCCCCCTCGGTCGGTTCGATGGTGTCGAGACCCTCGGCGCGCAGATGACCGATGCAGGCGGTGATCCAGTCGACGTGCTGCTCGATCGACACGATCATGTTCGACAGCACCGACGGCGAGCCCGGACCGGTCACCATGAACAGGTTGGGGAACCCGGCGGCCATCAGGCCCAAGTACGTCGTGGGTCCGTGCTCCCACGCCCGCTGCAGCGTCAGGCCGTCGCGCCCGGTGATGTCGACGGCGACCATGGCGCCGGTCATGGCGTCGAAACCGGTGGCGAAGACGATGGCGTCGAGCTCGACGGCCTCGTCGACGAGCTCCACACCGGTCTCGGTGATCGTGGCGATCGGGTGGTGGCGGAGGTCGACCAGCCGCACGTGGGGCTGGTTGAAGGTCTCGTAGTAGCCGGAGTCGACGCACAGGCGCTTGGTGCCGATCGGGTAGTCCTTCGGGCACAGGGCCTCGGCCGTCGCCGGGTCCTGCACGATCGAGCGGATCTTGTCGCGCACGAACCCGGCGATGAGCTCGTTGGCCGCCGGGTTGGCCAGGTGGTCCATGTAGGAGCCGAGGAACTCCATGATCCCGGCCTGGTTCCAGGCCCGCTCGTAGGCGGCGCGGCGATCCTCCTCGGC